>CAYZYB010000101.1:0-9860 GCA_964481505.1 uncultured Planctomycetaceae bacterium
GTAGTAACGTGCAGTTGTGCAGCGTCAGAAAGGTCTGCGTCAGTTGTCTGAACCGTGACGGGAGGCACTGGGGACACGTCTTGATGAGGCGTAGCGAACGGGGTTTCAGTGAAGACCGCCGGGTGTGTCCTCGGTGGAAGCTCAGCCGGATCGATCAGCTCGGGAATTTGAATATCGTCGGTTGCGAAGTCGACGGTCTCTTCGCCATCGTGTTGCCCGGCGATTTGATCGTTGCCGCTGCCGCCGAACAACAGGTCGTCACCGAGTCCTCCGACGATGACATCGTTGCCGTGACCGCCATCGATGATGTCATTCAGATCGCCGCCAAACAGCACGTCGTTGCCGTCGCCACCTTCAATTGTTAACTGTCCCAGCGATCCACCCTGTTGCAGCGTGCCGAGTTTGATGCCCCATTCACTGTCCTGGCCTGGAAACTTGTATTCCGCGTCCGCTCGAACCACATCATCACCAGCCTGAACGTCGATGACCGTGTGTTCCACGCTGCTTGCCTGGAAGAACTGGTAATCCTGCACGTAGCTCTGGCCGTCGTCCGCAACTTCAAACTGATCGTTGGCAATGTCATACCGCAGCGATGTGAATTCGTAGCGATGGAAAATTGTGTTGTATCGCAGCGACACGTAGTCCGGGATTGCAACCTGCTGCGCTGTCACCGGATGGTTGGCCAGGTTGCCGCCGAGGTACAGCACGCGGTCTTCGCCTTCACCACCATCGAACTGGTCGTTGATGGTAGGGACGAACGTGTCGTCCGTTCCTTCCAGTTGAGGCAGGGCATCCGTGATGATCTGGAAGGTGTCGCTACCGTTACCGCCGATCAGCAAGTCTCCCGCCTGTCGGTCCAATCCGCCTGACAGTACGTCATCGCCGTTTCCGCCAAAAATCCAGTCTTCACCAAGTCCCCCGATCAGAACATCGTGTCCGTCGCCGCCGATAATCACATCACGACGTTCGAATCCATAGCTCTGATTCGCCAGGCTCGTTTCGGACGCAGACGCTGCATCGGCACGGTCGAGATCAATATTCAAATCGTAGACAGTCGGCAGCAGATTCGGCGAAGCCACATGAATGTAGTAGTCGCCTGCAGGAAGATTCGCCAGCGGCACAGATACCGTTGCCCCATCATTCAGATTGATCAGTTCTGTGCCATTCGAGCCAACGGATGCCACGAATTCGTACCGAGCTGCGGTTGCAGAAGAAACCTGCAGCGAATAACGGCCCGCTGGAAGATTCTGCAGACGGAACTGCAGTTCACTGGTGTTACCGTTGCGAATCGTCGGGGAGAATGTGTTGCCATTCGTATCCTGCAGGATCAGGTCAAGCGGCGAGTCACCGGCAAGCTGCCGAAACATCACATAATCGCTCGATGTGCCAACATGGTTAAGATGAAACTCGAAACGGTCCACATCGTCGCCGGTATGTAGAGTCAGCCCGGTGATACCCGCCAGAGCATTCACATCGTCCAGAACGCGTACGTCGTCACCCGCCGACTCCCAAATATCAGGGTTCACAGCCAGAAGGGTTGCTTGTCCGTCTTCGTTCTTTTCGTACAGCGATGTCGTCAGCCCGTCCTTCGATGGAGCCGTTGACACTTCGGCGTGTCCGGAATCTCCCGTTGGTTGCGTTAGCACAAGTTCATAAAAGTCTTCGTCGGCCACGCCATCGATCGTCAAATCGGAGAAACCGAACTTCGATGTGTTTGAAGAACCCGCCGCACGTTGCCTTACGCTGAAGCCAAGTTCTGTGACAATCGGATCGTCCGCATCCGCCACGAGTTCCAGAGCGGCCGCGTCGCCACGTCGAATCGTCACAAAGCGAACCGTGTTTTCGTGTTGCGTGGCCACGACGTCCGAATCCAGCCCGGCAACTTCCAACGCAGTGTTGATGTCTGTCAGCAGATGATCGATTCCCGCGTTCTCTGCGCTTCCATCCTGTCCGGTGATCGCTGCTTCCGGAATCACAACCGTGACCGGTGCGTCTTCGCCGATTCTTATACGAAACGTGGATTCAGCAAACAGCCTCCCGTTTGCCGGTGCTTGTTGTGTTCCTACCAGAACCGCCGGTTGCGCGGGGCGTTCCAACGTGAAGGCGGTTTCCAATGTGTCGTTTCGGCCATCGATTTCTGTCTGGTCCGGCAGCAAAGCGTTGCCCGATTCGATCTGCACAAAGTCATTGCCTGCACCGGCACTTACCCAGACCGTTGTCTGCACCGTTTCGCCCACGATGATTGTGTCGTCGCCAGCCAGCGCATCAATAATGATGGCCTGCAGTGGACTTTCCGGCGGAAGCAGGTCATTAAGTCGCAGTGTGTCGTCGACAAACCCGCCCTGGTTCGCATCCCAGGCGTGACCTTCCGGATTCCAGATGAGATCGCCGTTTTCATCCTTAGCTCCGAAATCCAGCTCGATGGCAACGCTGAACGTTGCCAGGTCCGAGCGGCTGTCACGATCAATCGTGGTGCTGCGAGTCACAATGTGTCGCCCACTCAGAACTCCATCTTCCGTCACGTAGTCGACTTCGATTCGGTCGTCACGATTTGAAGCTCCCACGTACCAAACACCGGCCTGTTGCCGAGCGGATTCGATCCAGTCTTCGCCTTCGAGATTTCCCTGGTCCGACGTGAGCTCTCGACCGTCAGATCCGAAGTGCTGATCCGTTCCACCATTACCGTAAATGAAATCGAGCCCCGTGCCGCCGTACATCACGTCGTTTTCGGCACTACCGAGCATTCGGTTCAGCCCTGTGTCTTCCAATTGATGAGCGGGAAGCGTTGGGTCTTCATCCAGCAGGCCATCGCCATCCAGGTCACCGCTGTCATCGAAGCGTTGGCCGGCTGCATTCACGAACACGCCAAACTGAGCCCCCTGTGAAGGATCCTGAGTCCACGCATACAGTGTGTTTCGTCCGAGCCCGCCAACCAGGTCATCGTTGCCCGAACCAGCAAACAACACATCGTCGACATCGCTGCTGCCAGCCGAACCGCCGAATAAACGGTCGTTGCCGTCGTGACCAAAGAGCGTGTCGCTGTCGCTGCCACCGTCCAGACGATCGCGAGCGTTTGTGCCGACCAGCCGATCGTTACCCGGTCCGCCGTTGAGAACTCCCACAAAGTCCGTGCGGTTCGAAAGCGCGCTGACATCCAGCGGAAGAAGGTCGTCACTCGTCGGAACAAACGTCAGGACGTCGTCTCCAATCAGACCGTCCACTTGAAACTGCTCGACAACCGGGCCATTTTCATCCTGCCAGTCTGCGGACAACAGCCGTCCGTTGTAGCTCACCAGCAATTGACCATTTTCTCCCTGGCCGATCTGAATAATGTCGTTGTACGTCAGGATTTCTCCGTCGACGGCGTCGGCATCACCTTCAATGCTCAGAACATCGGTCGCGTTGTCATCAGGGACGAACTCACCCAACGCGGACAGGCCGTGTCCGTTGTACGTGTCCACGTCGCTGCCTGAATACAGCGGGCTGACATCCATCACCAGCAGGTCATTCCAGAGCCCGCCGTTCAATTCGTCGCTTCCGGAATGACCTTCCAGCCGGTCCGAGTCTGCTCCGCCAAACAGTCGGTCGTCACCGCCGTGGCCGGAAATTTGATCTTCGCCGGAGCCGCCAACCAGCAGATCGTTGCCACCGACCGTCGCTTTGGCATTGTTTTCTTCAGGCAGGTCGTCTTCGCTGATGCCCGGTCCCGCCAGCCAGTCGCCGAGCAACGTGTCGTTGCCGTTGCCACCGTTCAGCGTTTCACTGCGAAGGTTACCGTACAGAAAATCGTTGCCGTTGCCGCCGTTGAGTGTGTCACCGGTCAGCCTGGTTTCGTCCTGAATGGCATTGGGCGACGCAGAATTGCCGACGGCCGCCCACGCGTATAACTGATCAGCGCCGTCACCACCCCACAATGTTTGCCCTTCGAGCACTCCATCTTCACCCGCACCGGCAAACAGAATGTCATCACCAAAACCGCCGTAAAGCTGGTCGATACCCGCGTTGCCGAACACTCGGTCGTTGTTCGCTCCCCCCAGTAACACATCTCGACCGTCGCCACCGGAGATGTCGTCCGAACCCGCGCCTGCGTCGAGGAAGTCATGGCCGTCGCCTCCACGCAGCACGTCTGTTCCACCGCCGGTGAAGACAATATCGTTGCCGGCACCGGCATCCACGTTGTCGGCTCCATCGCCAATATTTCCATCAAGCGAATGCCCGTTGGCTCCGTGAGGAATCGCCATGTGAGCGGCCGTCCAGACGCCAGCGTTAATCCGCAGAGTGCCGTCAAACACGTTTCCTGTCAGTCCGTTCGGAAGATCATCCGCCAAAATGATGTCCTGCCCCGTACCTGCTGTGATGCGGTCGTCACCAGTTCCGGAAACGATGATGTTGTCGCCACCCTCGGCGCTGATAACGTTGTCGCCAGCACCGGCGTTGACGGTATCGTTTCCGGAAAACGTCGTGATGGTGTCACTGCCACTGCCGGTCAGGATCAGGTCCTCGCCGAGGTCTCCGTAAATCGTGTTGCTTCCACCGGGTGCGAAAATCACGTGCGAAGTTATTTCTGAAGCCGATGATCCAGCACCAGCAAAGATCGTGCTCCCGCCGCTGCCTGCTGAGATCAATTCGCTACCGAACCCGCCGGTGATGATGTTGCTGCCGCTGCCAGGTGAATCGAACAAGCCGGACGCGATCTCCACTGAACCCAGCCGATTCCCGTAGACGACATCGTCCCCCGCTCCCACATTGATGACATCGTTACCGTCACCAGCAATCACGAAGTCGTCGCCGCTTCCCGAATGAATCTCGTCATTGCCGGCACCCGATTCAATGTGATCGTTTCCATCGCCGGTTGAAATAGTGTCATCGCCGGCGCCGCTGGACACAGTGGTGTCTCCGTTTCCGGTCGCCACATGATTCGTGCCGTCACCAACGCGTATTTCATGCTGACCATCACCGACGGTGACCGTGTCATCGCCAGCGCCGGTTGTAATCAGAGCGTCGCCGATTCCGGCCGTGATGAAGTTGTCACCTTCCCCAACGCGTATTTCATGCCGACCATCACCGACAGTGACCATATCATCGCCAGCGCCGGTTGTGATCAGAGTGTCTCCGTTTCCGGCCGTGATCGTGTTATCACCGTTGCCAGCTTCGATTTGGCTGGTGCCTTCGAATGCGTGGATCACGTCGGTTCCGTCACCCGTGGTGATGGTGTCGTCGCCAAGGTCGCCGAAGATCGTGTTGTTGCCGCCAACGACATGAATTTGATGAGCAAGCCTGTCGGTCGCTGAATAGGAGCTCCCGATTTCAAATGCGCCGGCGTAGATGAAATCGTCGCCTGTGCCGCTGAAGATCATGTCGCTACCGGCACCACCGATGAGCGTATTATTCCCGTTGCCGGTGTCTCTGAAGATTCCGCCCAAGCCGAAGAACGAGCGACTGTTGCCGTAGATTGTGTCATTGGAATCGCCGCCGTCGATGATGTCATCACCGGACCCGCCGAAGAGTTCATCAGACAATCGTCCACCGGAAAGGTTGTCGTTACCCGACCCGCCCTGCAAAACATCACGGCCGTTAGCGCCCGTGATGATGTCGTTGCCAGCCTCCCCGAACAGTCGATCATCACCTTCAGCGCCGTCGATCGTATCGTCGCCGTCACCGCCGTGAATCACGTCGTCGCCGAAATCACCAAACAACGCGTCGCTGTCAGCGCCACCGTCGATGGAGTCATCTCCCAAACCGCCGTAAATGATGTCGTCTCCGGCGTCTCCGTGCAGCGTGTCGTCGCCGCGGAATCCGGTCAGCATGTCAGCGCCTGTGCCGCCTGAAATCGTGTCGGCTTCGGGACTACCGATCAGAACGTCATCGCCGCTGCCGCCGTTCAGAATCGCTTTGCCGCCGCCAGCGACTAGTCGGTCGTTGCCGGCTCCGCCGTTCAGTTGTACCGTCTGCTGCAGTCGACGATCGATTTCAATGACATCGTCGCCGTCACTGGCGGGAGCGACGATGCTTGTGATACCCGCGAAGCCTCGCGTATCAATGATATTTCCATCTGCGCTGAAGGTTCGAACAACAACGCGGTTCGGGTCATTCGCATCTGTTCCCGGCAGGACGACGATATGATCGGCGTCAGCCGTCGTGTTCAAAGTCAGTGTTGACCCCGACTTCGTCGCCAGTGTTGGGCGGTTTTCTGCAGGCCGAGAAATGTTGTAATCCAGCAATCGAGTTGACGCGATGTCGAAGTGCCTCGTGTAAGACCCCAGCAACAAGTCAACGTGCAGGAACGCCGACAGATCCGCATCCACCGAACCACCGACGTCAAACGTATGGAGCCCCGCAGACCCGAGTTCTAAACTGCGAGCTAACTCAGACGCTCGAATTTTCCCATCCGTCTGATTCGAAAATTCGTCGGCGTAGTCATGCAGATTAAAGTTGACCGTGGCGGACACTTGCCCGGTGACTCCGCCGGAATAAATTCCCGCGTCGATGCCACCCTGAACGTAGACGAAACCCTGCAGAGCGGCTTCCGGCACGTCGGCTCCGGTGCCGTTGGAGTTCGCTCGATCGCTGACGAACAGTCCGTCCAGCAGATCACCGGCGTCCCGCGTATCCAGAAAACGACGCAGCCCGATCGTGTCATAGCCAACGCTCAGATCCACTTTCGCCGAAATGCCGCCACCGATTTCAGCAAACAGCACAGGAAACGGTGGGAAAGGAATTCGACGTGACAAACGGAAGTCGAGCGACAGTTCCGGCAGATCGAAAATCACCAGGTCGACATCCTGCCCCATAAACAGGGCGAACACGGTTCCGGGGTCCTGCAGCAGTGGGAAATTGATCACGTGAGACGAACTTCCGGACAGATGATCGTTCAGGCCGTTCGCCCCGCCGTTGCTCAACTGCTGATTCAATGGAATGGCTGGGTCGGTTGTTGTTGACGGAGACACACTTCCGACCTTATCGCCGTCCAGCGCATCGTCGCCCGCCACCGTGAAGGAACCGAGTTCGATCCAGGGATCGTTGTCGAGGTTGGCAAGTGAATTGGTCAGATCAATCAGATCCTGCACGGTTTCCACCGCGTCGATATACGGCTGGATTTCCGCACCGCCGTACAGCTGCGCCAGTTGCAGCCACGTGACGTCACCAAACAGCTCAGACAACACTGGAACATTGTCGTCGATGATGTCCAGAATTGGCTGTACGGGTTCCGTAAACTGTTGCACGCGTTCCGCCAGCGGCTGAACAAAGTTCGTGACGAAGTCGCCCAGATTCAACGCCACGTTGTCGAAGGCGATTTCCGGGCTGGTCGATGGTTCCGACTGAGTCGCATCCGCGCCGAAGGTTTGTTCGAATTTCCAATCAACACTAAAGTCAGAACGCACTCGCGGAATGTTTGCGTTGGCTCCAAAGTTTGCCAGTAGATTAAGATTCACGTCGACATCTGCCGATAACGTCGCCGCCAGAATGTCCGAAGCTTCAGACGCGTGAAGTTCACTCAACGTCAGATGATCGTCGTCATCAACGTCCTGTAGGTCGACCACGAACGACGCCACAACGGAAGTCGGAGTGTCGGCATCATCGGTAACGTCCACCTGCAATAGACCGATGGTTCCTGTCGCGGCCAGATTTGGAACGGTGGCTGTGACCGTCAGTTCCAATTCGCTGTCGTCGCTTGTTTCCAGATACACGCCATCGGAAATGCTCAGCCCAATCGCCAGGTTGAAATCCAGATCGGCTTCCAGCTGCACGCCGCCATCGACATCCAGGCCAATGCCAGGCAGACCAAGATCAAACGCGACTTCCTGAGACAGAGTCACCGTGCGCCCCAGCGGCAAATGAAACAGCACACCCTCAACGAATCCTCCCGCGCCCCGAGTTTTCTCAACGACGATGTCGTTAACGGTGACCTGTTCGTCATCGTCGTCGGCCCGGTCCTTCAGTAGATTGACTCCATCCGGACCCAGAGCCGAATAGAAGACGTTGGTGATCGAATCCAGCGTCAGGTGACTGCCTTCGCCATCGGCGTCGCTGCCACCAAAAGTGTCAACGACGGTGTCACGAATATCTTCCAGCCATCGGGCCTGATCGCTTAGAGCATCCCCGATCAGCGGGATGTTCACGCCCAGAACTTCTCCCTTCAACGCTTCGATAATGATGTCGAAGACACCGTTCCAGCCCCCGACCAGAGCCGAAACATTACTACTGAGATCCAGATTGCTGTTGTCGAACGTCGGCACTCCCGCCACAAACACCGGCTGGCCATCAGGCGTTGCGACAGCGATGGCTCCATCGACCACTTCTGAATGGAAGGCGGAACTGTCGTTTCGCCAATCGTTGAGCTGCAGCAGATCGGCTCTGAGTTCGAAGTTGCCAATGTGATTTGTGGCCGTTGGGAAGTAGGTCGGCAGGTAAGCGAAGGCAAACGCCGCCACGGTTGTTTGCAGAACCTCTGCGTCGCTGGCCGTCGCTTCTGCAATCGTCAGGCGACCATCATCGCTATCGTCTCCGTCCGAAAGGTCAATGCGGTACGTGGCCGGAGTTGCGTCGGCCACGGAAAATCCGCTGGCAAACGGGTCGCTGCCTGTGATCGCTATCGAACCGCCATTGATCGCAGCCCCAAACGCACCAACGGAAGCGTTGAATGAAACGTTGTTGGCTTTTGCCGTGAGTTCCACGGTGAGGTTTGTTCCGCCGTTCGTCGTGTTGTCAGACTCGTAGAGAAACGTTTTGCCAATGTCGGGGCCGACAAGTCCCAGCCCAAGCGACAATTGCAGTCGGCTGTTCACATCAACGGTGATCAGAGAATCGCCACTGGCATCAATCAGGTTCGGTACAGGAAGCCCAAGCTCATTCACGTCAAATTGCAGCGGCACTTGAATTCCCGAACGATCAGCATCGCGATCCAAACGAGCGGCGATAGCGGAATTGGCGGCTGCAAAGTCCAGGTCCAGATCAATTCGCAGAGCAAGCCCTCCGTTGCTTTCATCCAGACGCAGCGAAATCCCAGGCGTCAGAACTTCGTTGCCAGTGCGAGCTGACGCGATCGCCTCAGTGACGACTCCACCCAGATCCTGCAACGGCGCATCGAGATTCAACAGCAACACATCGGCAACCGTGGCGAGTTCACGGTGCACGGGAGCCAAATCAGAAAGGCTTAGTCCCAGTAAAGGCAGATTGTTTTGCAGAAGGTCGAGCTCACCAAGCAGCGTACCCGCGCTACGCAGTACGTCCGCAACGTCGGTCGTGTTGACACTCGAAACGTGTTGAACATCATCAGCATTCTGTATGGTGACCGAAGTCGTGGCCCCCTCGGCTGCGTAGTCGGCCGAAGATGTTTCCGCTGCGATGACGATGCTTCCTTCAACCGCAGCATTGCTGTGATCAACTTCTGCACCAAGCTGCCCAGTGACATCCAGTCCCCAATTTAAGTCGATTTCACCGCCGACAGTCGCAGTCACAAGCGATGGCGAATCATTCAAGTCGCGTGCGAGATCGGCCACACTTTGACTGTCGTTGACGAGAGTAATCTGCTGCGAAAAATGACCTTCGACGGCGGCTGAAGAACTGTTTGCAAGTCGGTCCAGACTGACTTCGATCGCATTCAACTGCCCGGTTGCATCGATCGATTGAGCCAGCAGATTGACCGAAGGCTCAATCACCAGGTTGCTCAGGCGAACATGGTCAGCCACAGACTTTCCATGCAACGCAGCGCCGAAAATCGTGGCGGTTTCGTCTTCCGGAGTATTCTCATCGTCAGCTCCCGCCTGCCCGATCAGCCCCAGGCCAAACGGCGCGAGTGATCCGTTGACAGCAGAGATCTGTACGCGATTACCGCTGTCCGCAGGTGCTGCGGTATGATC
>CAYZYB010000102.1:0-9809 GCA_964481505.1 uncultured Planctomycetaceae bacterium
AGGTAACCGGTGCCAAAAAGCCAGCAGAGAGCCGTCCGATCCCCTTCTCACCGAGCTTCGGACGCTCTTCCAAACCAAACCGGTCTTCGTCTGGGATTTCAGAGACGGCCTTTGACTCCGTTCCGACTGTGAGCCAGCGATTTAGTATGTCGTCCAAGGTCATTCCACAGCCATCATCAAAGATAGCGGCGACGTGCGGATGACCCTGAAAGATGTGTAGTGAAGTGCTTCTGGCGTAAGCGTCGTGCGAGTTCTTCCACAACTCGGTTATGGCGGTTGGGCAGTCCGCGATCTGACCTCGGCCGAGGTGATCAATAGCTCGCGCTCGGGTTTGAAAATGTGCCTTGCCGACCATTGGGTGCGATTCTTCCGTTCTTACTGCCGATCAGGCCTCGTTGACTGCGGAGATCAGCCCGTATCGGCACGCGAATTCTCGCAAAATCAATTCGTTTTGGCCACGGTGGAGCCGGGCTCAAGGGGATGTTCGTTCGGAATTCCACCTGTCAGCCAAGAGAATTGTCGTCGCTGAGCAAAAACGACGAGACATCAACTCGACGCGACGTCTTGGATAATCCCAATCCGAACGCCACACCATCCCGAAGAATGTCGCATATGTCATTGTTTGCTTTCCGTCTTGCGCAACTCACCCAGCCAAGTGGCGAACTGCCCAACTGGAAACACCAGGTAGCACGTGGCGAGATCGTATGGAGATCCTGCAGGACGACTCTCGCAACTGCATCTTAGATTCAGTGTTTGCCACGAAGCGCGAAGACATCGACCTCCTCGCGAAAGTTCGCGGAGTCAGAAAACTGAGCAACCTCAACGGCTGCCCCAGTTAGGGAACAGTCCTGAAGCAACTTCCCGTTCTCTCGTCAGCGCTGGCTTGTTTTTTTGACAGGATTTACAGGATGAACAGGATCGTTTTCATCTTGTCAATCCTGTTCATCCTGTCTGTTCTATTCCGCAACCGTATCGTCATCTTGTGGAAATCTCGGCGGCATCCTATTCTAATCGCAGAGGACCACTGCAAATTCAGGATACTATCTCAGACAATTCCTTAGGCCGAGACTGTCAGCTGTAGCCTTCACGCATCCTCACCACCGAATTGTGCAGTCACTGAGATTTCCGATGGTGGTATCGAGAACTTTGTGGATGCTGTGAACGCATTTCGCCGCGGTGATCGGGACAAATGTCGAAAGTTCCAGGGTTTGCTGCCTGCCGATGACAGGCCTTGAGACTTCCCGCTCGTACAGATCACGTCTCAGGGCTATCAACCGCCACCGGACTGGTCCGGCGTGATTATGATGGGATTTAAAATCACGTTATGTCTGTCGGACGTAACCTGTGATCAGCATATCTTCTTCAAGTTGTGTGTACTTGATGTTTTTCAGAGTCGCGATTTGAGGGACTATGTCGAATCCTCTTCCGCCGATTGGTGAAATTGCGTCACGACCGCCGATGATTTTGGGAGCCACAAAGGCGTGGACTTCGTCGATGAATCGTTCGTCGAAGAACGCCCCAAGCAGACCTGCGCCAGCTTCCAACAGTACGTTTGTCAGTTTGCGCTGGCCGAGTTCTTTGGTGAGCTGTTGAAGCTGGCTACCATGGTCATTGCCTGTGGCTACAAAGATTTCTGCTCCCGAATCTGCGAGTTGTTTTAAGTGATCAGAGTCTGCGTGTGGTTCACGAACGCAAATCAGAAGCGGTGCTTCGTCGATTGTCGACATCAGCTGACCGTTCGAATGGACGCAGCTTCCATCCGAATCCACTACCACCCGCAGCGGTGTGCGAGGTCCAGCGGGTCGTGCTGTCAGCAGCGGGTCATCTGCTCGTACAGTGCCCGCACCGGTGATGATGGCATCCATGCGGCCTCGGAGACGGTGTACTTCTGCGCGAGACGCTTCGCTGGAGATCCATTTGGAATGTCCTGTTCGTGTGGCGATGCGGCCGTCAAGTGTCATGGCCCACTTGGCGTGAGTCCACGGTTGGCCGGTTGTGATAAGCTTGCCAAACGGCGCGATTAAGGCTTCTGCTTCCTGTTCGCAGACGCCGATTGTGACTTCGATGCCAGCTTTGCGCAGCCTGGCAATGCCCTGCTCTGCCGTGTGCGGTGCCGGGTCTTTACAGCCGATGACCACGCGCCGGAAGCCCGCGGCGATGACAGCATCGGCGCAGGGCGGAGTTTTTCCCTGATGGCTGCAGGGTTCCAGCGTGACGAACAGCTGAGCGCCCTGAGTTTGTCGCCCGGCTGCTGCGATCGCGTTGACTTCTGCATGAGCTTCACCGAAACGCTGATGAAATCCTTCCGCGACAAATCGGAAGTTGTCGTCAACGATGACCGCTCCCACTGCCGGATTGGGTTCGACGAACCCGAGCCCCTGCCGGGCCAATTCCAGCGCGCGACGCATGACGCTTGTGTCGTCGGAAAAGGTCGCGGTGCTGGCGGATGAAGTCATGAGCGGAGAATCCTGATTGCAGCGTGTATTCAATCAGGCACGTGCTTCACCGGGCACTTGCGCACCCGGTTCCTTGTTGGATTTGAATTCAGTCCTGGCCTGGAATGTAGAGCTTCTTTGCGCCTTCCTGCGGCTTGTCCGCATCCGGCGTCCAAAGACCTCCCTCACCCGCAGCAGTTCCGGCAGTTTCCAACTGCTTCAGCAAATGCGTGCAGCCGCTGTTGGAAAGTTCTTCCCGAATCACATCTTCGATTTCCGGAATCTTCAGGAAGTATCGTTCGCGAATCGCTGTTAACAGTTTCGGCAGATCCGGATCTTCGGGATCGTCCAGTCGACAGCTGAGTTCCCGGATGTCGAGTTCCAGTTTCGTCCGAAATGCGTCGGGCTGATCTTCGACGGCATCATGAGCCGCAGCGAAACATTCAGAAGCGAGCTTGAGGTCGTTCTTTTCGCGAGCGACGTTGGCTCGCAGCAGGTGAGCTCGCATCGGCGTAAACGACTCGAGTGCTGCAGGACGTTTTGCGAGTTCGTCGGTTGCACGTTCGAGCAGCAGCAGATGCCGCACAAGAGTGACGCGATTCGTGAATTCAATCACCTGTTCGTCCGTCAGACCGGTAGCATCCAGTCTGCTAAACTGCAGCAGAGGCATCGTTGTGACCGACTGATTTGCTTCCGGTTTGATTGCTTCTGCATCCGGCAGTTTCAATGCGCTGCGAATCTGCGACAGGTCGGGGTCGTAGCCCATCCGATTGCAGGTGACACCGAGGACGATCAGGCTGCCGCCCACTTTGATGCGATTGGCATCGTCCTTAGCAGCATCTTTCGGGCTTTGATCGCCGAGAGATTTTTGTGGAGCCTTTTGCCATTCTTTGAGTGCGGCATTCAGACGTTCACGATCGAGTGTTCGCATCTGGCTGCTGCCGCAGCTTTCGGCGTGATGCACCTTCCAATCGAACAATCGACAAGCCTGCGGCATTCGCGACAGCGCGGCCGGCTCTTCGTCTTTGCTCTCTTCCGCGAGATCTCCTGCGAGTTTGCGGAAGGCGGCGATTGACGAATCGATGTCGCCTTCCAATGCAACCACCAACGCTCGCGAACCATCGGCGTCTCCTTCGTCAGCATCAATCACGGTGATGTCGGCGACAACGTCCGGCAGGCTGGCGGGATCAGGTTTTTCGCTGACCGGAGCACTCAACAGTTCGAACTCACCAGCAACGCGCACATCCGGTTCGGTTTCAGACGGGTCACTGTCTCGGACGGCGGCGAAGTGGTCATCGTCCTTCAGTCGTGTGAGCAGTTCAGAGACCGACTTGATGGGGATGGTGGCCTGTTTGACGGAGTAGTTGTCTTCTGAAATCTCCATGTCGAGCAACTGCGCGAGTGCTTCGGTTTCGGCTGCCATGTCGAAGTCTTCCAGCAGTTCTGCTGCTTTGTGCAGAGCGGCTGCGGCTTCGGCAATTTGCCCATCCCACGCGCGGAACAACCCGAGGTTGTGCCAGAGTGCGCCGTTGTCCGGGACTTTTTCAACCAATCGCGAATACAGAATGGCGGCCGGTTCCCAACAGCCAATCTGACTGACTTTGCGAGCGCGAAGTTCTTCGTGTGTCAGGGCCTGGTCGCTGAGTTCAGTTGGCAGCAGCGCGAATCGTCCCCGAAATGGATACGGAATTGTCCGTTGTGATTCAAAGTTGGCCAGCTGCATCAGTACTTGGTGCCGCCGATCGGCTGGCGACATACGCACTGCCAGCGCAAGATGTTCGCGCACGGCCATCGCTCGACCTGCCTGTGCCATTTGTCCGGCGATACGAGAGGCCAACATGGCAACTCCGCCTGGAAACTGTCGAGCTCCCAGCTGAAACGCCCGATGAATCAGTCGGCGGGACGCGCCGAAGCCGTCTGTACTCAGGCAAACGTCGGCCAGCGCCAGCAGCACGCGTGGTTCGTCCGGGTTGCGTTCCAGAAAGCTGACCAGTTGCTGGCGTGCTTCCTGATGCTTGCCGGCTCGCGAAAGAATTGAGGCCAATTGTGTGACCAGCACCTCTTTGTCGGTGTGCTTCTGCAATAATTCCTGCAGCAGCTTTTCAGCAGCATCCGGTTGGCTCTCAATGAGCTTCTCGACGCGAATCATGTCAGGCAGAATGTCCTGACAACAGAATTTCATCTTTTTGCCGCTCCCGCAAACGCAGGGAGAATACGGATCGTGAGCCATTGTGTTCCCCGAAACCTGGGTCAGTGTTCTGGTGAAGGGACAGCATGCCAGTCTCAGTCTGGGCTGCCCTTTTATTATTTGTCGTTGTGTGTTGGGTGGTTTAGTTCGTGCTGTGACTGTGGTAAATCGTCGGCCAAAGGCAGTTTGCACAGCGTCAATCGGCAGATAATGCCGATCTTTGCCCTCTTGGGTTTCCACGTCAACCTGAAACGGGCGGGTCGACGCCTTCTCGTGTCGAGCGTTTCTGTTGCAGATGCTAACATCTTCGCTGGCAATTTGCCTCTCAAGTAATGATACCTGCCTTTGGACACGCGAAAGCCGCGTGTCGCCGCAGGGTGGAAAATCTCCAAAATACTCTGGCTTTTTGAGTTTCACCGCAAATTCAAAGCGATGACGACAACTCAAACACTCACAGCGCGTTCGAAAGGAATCTGAACCGATGCTGACCGAGTCTACTCAAATTCGCGAAACTGAAGCTGACGAAGCTTCATTCTGCCCTGGCTGTGGCTGTCCGACGGAAGCGACGACGCCGCGGTTCTCGCTGGAAAGCGTCCGTGGCCCGCTGCCGTTCGCTCACTGCAAAAAGTGTTCGGCCTACTTCATGCAGGAACAATACGAAGCCGCTGCAGAAGAAAGTCACACCAAACAAATGGCGTGGGGCGAAGTTGATCGCGGCACCGAACTGAATCAGTTTAAGCAGAAGATGTACCACGCCATTTTGGATGGCATCGAACGTCACGGCTATGCCGAATCGAATTTGCTGGACGTCGGCTGTTCGTTCGGTGGTTTTCTGATCGAAGGTCAGAAGCGCGGCATTAACGGAGCTGGCGTGGATATTGTTTCTGACGCCGTTCAATACGTGCGCGATCAGGGTTTCGAAGCAGAACAGTGTGCAACTCTTGACGACTGCACGATTTATACGCCGGAAACGCCGGCAGACGTAGTGACGGTTCTGGATGCTCACATCTACTGGCCCGATCAGCCCCGCGAACTGCGAGCAGCCTGGGACCGACTTCGTCCCGGTGGCCTGTTGGTCATTCGAGCTCTCACGAAGGCGCCGTTCATATCGGCCGGCCGCGTGATGCAGAAAGTTGTGCCAGGATTTTCGAAGAAACTCATTCGCAAAGCAATCACCGATCACCGTTTCAGCATGCCGCTGAAGAGCCTGCTGACAACGATCGAAGACGCTGGTTTCGACGTTCTCGAAGCATCGCCAAGAGGTGCTCAACACAGTGAGGATACGGCTTTGGGTGTTCGCGCGGCGTTTGCGCTGGGAACATTCACGTGGCATTCTCTGGGAATCGCTTTGGCTCCCGGAACCCTGATTTTTGCTCAAAAGAAGTCCGCCTAGAATGTCCGTCGATCCGCAACACTATGCTGCGTTTTTAGAACGCATCGGTCACAACGTTCGCAAGGTCGGTCCGGACTGGTGGTACGACTGTTCGAGTCGTGTGTACGCCAACTTTCCGTTTCATCAGGACGTTGATGCCGCCAGTCTTGACGTGCGCGACGTCCTGAAGGGCGATGGCGTGATTGCTCGCATGTGCTGTCTTCCGGAACAGGGTGTCTCCAGCTTTCGGATGATGTGTTACGACAAAGAATACGATTTTCCAACACTCCGCAGTCGCACGCGAACTCAGGTGCGCCGCGGGTTAGAAGCCTGCACGGTCGAACGCATCGAATTCGCGGATCTCAAACGTAGCTACCTACCGCTGCAGCAGGCGACGCTGGAACGTCAGGGACGATCGACGGAGAATTCAGACCAAAAATACTGGGACAGCTACATCGATTCCGCCGCTCAGATGCAGGGAACAGAAACCTGGGCCGCCTTCGTTGATGGAAAAATGGCGGCGTATTTGATCAGCTTCATGATCGAAGACATCGCGAATCTGTGCATAGCACGTTCAGATACGAGCCTCCTGAAAGCCTATCCCAACAACGCGCTCGTTTTTCGTTATATGTCAGAAGTCCTGCGGCGACCGGACGTCCGCGGCGTGGACTATGGCCTCGAATCCATCGAACCCGGCGGAGAAAAACTGGAACGTTTCAAAACCGGCATGGGTTTCGAACGCGAACAATGCGGCCAGCGCGTGGCGTTCTCCACGCGCATTGCTCCCTTCATGAAGCGTCCGATGGTCAAGCTGTTTCAACCGGCCGTTCGCACACTGATCAAGGGCGACAAAGGCCGAAAACTCGACGGCGTCCTCAACTGGTACCAAACCCAGCCGCAGCTTCCAGACGTACGCCGCGCGGCGTAAGTCTTGATGCGTAGACTGTTCGATAGTCGCAGGGCTCACGGGGCTCTCTGCCTCCGTTCGAATGCGAAAGCATCGCCCCGTCCCATGGGCTCATTCAACTTCCGAGTGGTCCTAAGCTTCCATACCAGTTGTGATTTCGAGATCCGCAAGCTGGACACGCTGGTCGTTGAACTGGATGTACTCGACATCCGTCAGGCGATTGATCACTGTGCTTCCATTGAGCCCCGGCCCTTCGATTTCTATCGGTGACGATTCGTTCGATCGTCGTAAAGTGTAGTCTGCCCGTACGCCTTCGTAGACGATCAGAGTGTCAGTTCCGGCGCCGCCGTCAATTTGGTTGATGGTGTCACCAAGCGGAGCATAGATAGAGTCGTCTCCGTCTCCAGCTTCCACATTGCCTCCGCGTTCCGGGACGGCAATCCAGTCATTGCCGTCGGTTCCCAGGATTGTCGGAGGATCCTGGCCGCTCAGTTCTGTCAGGTTCACGACTTTGTCGTTAAACACAATGCGTTCGATATTGGTCAGCGTATTTCGGACCGTTGTTCCATTGAGCCCCGGGCCTTCCACGATGACACGACCGTCGTCTTCGTAACGGATGTCGAAGTCCGCACTGCTGCCTTCGTAAACAAAAAGGACGTCGTCGCCGGCTCCGCCATCAATAACGTTGTTGCCAAGCGGAGCATGGATAGAGTCGTCTCCGTCTCCAGCTTCCACATTGCCTCCGCGTTCCGGGACGGCAATCCAGTCATTGCCGTCGGTTCCCAGGATTGTCGGAGGATCCTGGCCGCTCAGTTCTGTCAGGTTCACGACTTTGTCGTTAAACACAATGCGTTCGACATTGGTCAGTGTATTCTGGACGGTTGTTCCATTTAGCCCCGGACCTTCCACGATGACACGACCGTCGTCTTCGTAGCGAATGTCGAAGTCCGCACTGCTGCCTTCGTAGACAACAAGGACGTCATCGCCTGCTCCACCATCAATGACGTTGTTGCCGAGCGAAGCGAAGATCTCATCGTCACCGTCACCGAATACGATTTCGGATCCGGCAGCCTCTTTGATTTCCGTTTTGCCAATTTCCGAATTTTGAATTTCTAAATTTCTTTCACCCTCACCGGTATCAATGATCAGGTCATTCTCGATGTTGATCCCGTCCAGTAAGATTGAGTCTGCTCCTGCCCCACTGATCAGCGTCACGGAATTCACGGTGTTGCTTCCGGTGATTTCTACCATTGCGTCACCATCGCCGTTGTCGGCAAAAAAGTTGTTCAGCGTTGCCCTCTCAGCGGAAGGGAGACTTAGTTCAATCGTGTCGGTTCCGGCTCCATTCCGAATCCGAATTGAGTCGACGCGTAACGCGAACACACCAAATTCTGCGATATTCGTCGAGCTGCCGCCGTCACCATTGAAGACGTCCAGCAATCCGAGGCCGTCGTCTTCAGGAATGCTCGTATTGAAAATTTGCAGTTCGTCGAAGCCAGTGCCGTTGTTGATCGTTATGCCGTTCCGGAAGTTTGATTGTGCCAGCATGGTGTCGGTGTCACCTTCGCCGCTTGTGAAGGAAGTGCCGTCGCCAACAAAAAAATCTCCAAGGAAAATTGTTGAATTGCCCTGGTCGACGTTCGTAGACACGGATCCGCGAACAGTGGAAAAGATGGATCTCAGGTCAAAATCACCTTCACCTGCATCAATGTCAAAGTCCCCATCGATCCGTCCGCTAAGGCTAACGTTGTCGGAGCCAGTTCCCTCGCTGTTGATTGTTACCGAACCACTAATAATTGCGGGTCCCGGGCCACTCCTGCCAGTTCCCAGGCGTACATTGCTGTCACCGCTGGTGCTCGCAATATGGACATCGCCGTTCACCGTACCCGCCACTAAGGTTGACTGATTACCGTCGCCATCGCGTATGGAGAGATTGCCGCCGATGTTTAGGCGATTGGAATCAAAATTGTTGTCGCCGTCCAGGTCTTCAACGAAAACGTTGTTCAGCGTTTCCAGAATATTGAGGGTGACTGCATCATCGCCTCCCTGCCCGTGGATAAACACGTCAGCGGAGATCGCTCCCAGTTCCAGGCCTTCAACGGTCAGAGAGTCGTTGCCGTCTCCCAGTTCAATTGTCAGCACGTTTGTTGGAAGCCGAAAAACGATCGTTTCAAACGTTCCGTTGGTGCTACGAATCTGCACAAGGTCGTCAAGCAGATTGCCGTTGTCTTCGAGAATCGCATCATTATCCTCACCGTTCAGAACAATGCGCTGCGAATCTGGTGCAGCTGTTTCTCCAGCACCGTCATCGAGTGGGTCGCTGCTGTCTGTTGAATTCGCCGCGGCGTTGATGCTTAGGGAGTCGCCTGCCACAGCTGGCTGAAAAACTTCACTGGAGGATTCCAACGCGCCCTCTACTGGTTCGTTGACGCTTTGATCTTCAAGGGGCGGGGAAACGAATTCAAACTCATTTGCTATGACGAATTCATCAATGTCTACCAGGAAATCATTCAGGTCCTCGGATTCACCTTCGGTCACACCTGGCTCTGTAATCTGTTCTTCACCAGCTGCAATCGGCGCCATCAAATCTGTCAATAACAGATCCGCTTGGTCTTCATTAGCCAGTGGCAGCAGAGTGTCAGGTTCGAGTCGAAAAGCCTCGTCAACGATTTCCGACGGCGCGACCGGTGTGTCGCCCTGGTCCGGTTAGTCGATGTCCACGTCGGCTCCAGATGCCGACATAAGAATCAGATCTTCAAATGTTTCAATTCTGCTCTGCCGCTGACGGTGTGATGAATGAGACATGTGCGGTTCTACTGTAAGAGGGTGAACGTTAGATTCTGCTGACAGGAAGTAAGCATGACGTTGCTGCACCAGAATTTCGTCAGTACACCCTGGTGTTAATGG
>CAYZYB010000103.1:0-9786 GCA_964481505.1 uncultured Planctomycetaceae bacterium
GGGCGACACTGAGCATTGTTTGGTCGGTTGTACTGCGCGGCTCATCGCGCGGAGCGTGATGGCTACTTTCCGGTGGGAATGTGAACAGCCAGATTGCTATCAGTGCGACGTAGACCGGTGTCAGATACAGAATTCGGCGAATGACATTCCGGCCGCTGTTGGTTCGTTGAAGGTTTGCCGGCAGTGGTATCGTGGTGGGCTGCTGCACGTGAGCAAGACAGTCACCAAGCGTCGTTGCGACTTCATCGGCCGTTGCGAAACGGTGATCAGGATTCTTCTCCAACAGACGGTCAATGATTCCGCATAGCCAGTCGGGGATATCAGAATTCACTTCGGCAATCGGTCGCGGATCGTTGTCTGTGATGCGTCGCAGGATTCCGTACGGCGTTTCTGCTCGAAACGGAGGATGTCCCGTGCACATGGCATACATCACGCTGCCGAGGCTGAACAGGTCGCTGCGTTTGTCAATGCCTTCGCCGCGAGCCTGTTCGGGCGACATGTACTGTGGCGTTCCCGCGATGACTCCGCTGCGCGTTATGCTGGCGTCATCGGCGGCTCTAGCCAATCCGAAATCGGTGATGAGAACTCGTTCAACATTTTCCGGAAGCAGAATGTTGCCGGGCTTGATATCGCGATGCACTAATCCCTGTTGATGAGCCGCCGCCAAACCTTTCGCAGCTTGCAGAGCGATCCGCAACACTTCTGCTGTCGCAAACGGTCCTTCGCGGTCCAGCCGTTTCTGGAGCGACAAGCCTTTCACATACGGCATTACCAGATACGGCAAACCATTGAATTCATCGACGCCATGAATTGCAATGACGTTGTCATGCACGACCGCGGCAGCCGCCTGAGCTTCTCGAGCAAAACGTTGGCGAGCGGCTCCGCTGCTGGCGAAATGTGGAGCCAGCACTTTGATCGCCGCGTATCGATTCAACGCAGCATCAAATCCTTTCAAAACGATTCCCATGCCGCCGCAGCCGATCACGCCGGAAATTTCATAGCCACCGAAACGTCCCAGCATTCGCGGATCATCTGTCGGTGCCAGAAAGTCGAGTCGCTGTGGATCAAACGTCTGCCGAACAGCGTCTGATGATCCTTCAGTGTCGAAGCCATCAACGGAACTCAGGTAGTTGCGAGTGTCGTCCCAGAAACTCACGTCGACCGCTTGTTCCTGCAATGCAGCACAGCAAAGATCACATTCGTCCAGATGCTGCTCGAAGTCCGCCTGTTGACGCTCGTCTAAGCGGTCAGACAGGAAGTCGCCGATGACATCGGGATTGCAGGTCGAAGCCGCGGCACGACGAACCGAATCTTCTGCAGAACGGTTGGAAGTCATTCTTCAATCTCCGAACAGAATTCGTCAACCGCCCGTTTCAGCCGCTTGATTACCCGACTGCGTGAGGCGTACACACTGCCTCGCGTCCGCCCAAGTTGTTCAGCTGCTGCTTCGATTTCCAATCCATCGACGGCGGTTAACCAAAACGACATCCATGTGTCATCCGAAAACTCGCCACGAATTTGCTGAGCCGCTCGAGCAAAAACTTCACGGCGAAATTCCACCTGTAACAAACCCGATTCGGGGCCATCATTGGCAGGGCGTTTTTCAAGAAGCAACCGCATGTCATCATCACCCGACGCATGATCAGGTAATCCTCGTGTCAGAGCATTCAAAATCGCATTGTCAGCAATCGTACGCAACCA
This sequence comes from uncultured Planctomycetaceae bacterium, assembly GCA_964481505.1. Lineage (GTDB taxonomy): Bacteria > Planctomycetota > Planctomycetia > Planctomycetales > Planctomycetaceae > Fuerstiella. The sequence continues at coordinate 1,702 of CAYZYB010000103.1, forward strand.
GGTTCGAAATTTTGCGCGGACGGGATCTGGTTCCCAATTAGGAATGGCTCGAGCGACCGCCATCAAAACCCGTTGCGCCAAATCTTCCGCATCAGCGGATTGCAGGCCGCGAATATGAGCTAATCGCATGATCACTGGCCGATAGATCTGCGCGAACTCATCCCACGCGTCACGATCTTCATGATCACGAACGCGTATCAGCAAACTGGGGCGAGTTTCCGGAGCGGTCATCGATTTCTCTCCTACGAACGAAGCGCCTATCCAACGCCATCGCCTCACATATTTTCGGCCTCATACTCTTACACCCACAGTATCCCCACATTTGACATAAATTTCGAAGGACATCTAAACAAAACCAAATCCAACGATCCACGCGATACGGAAAGCCGCCTTTAATTGCGGAGGCAGTGGCAGGCTGAAGCCTTCTTCAACACTCCGAAACTGCGTTGACGGAAAAAACATTGAACGATCAGCGCTGCTTGTGAACTTGAGATTGCCACAACTGGTCATTCTCCTGATTCGCAAGGACAGACTCATGAAAGACTCTTCCCGTTTTGTGATTGCTGGTACGTTTTTGTCGTTGTTCGTTGGCTGCGGCGCGTCTTCGCACGAGCCTCCATCTTCGCTGGGGCCTCCACAGGCAAATTCCGGGGCGCGGCCGTCGGTGCATCAGGCGATGACTGCCGATGCTGGGTTTGTTGAGTCGGCGGAAATGGCGGTGGCTCAGGCGACGACGAATAACGAAGTGAAGATCGTTCCTGATCTGTCGCCTCAAAAGTCGTCCAGAAAGATCATCTACAACTCAAGCATCAGCCTGAATGTGGAATCCTTTGATGGCATTGCGACCAAAATTGTGCAGCTGACCGACGAATGCGGCGGCTTTATCGCCGGCGCCAATCTATCCGGGACGTCAGGTAACCAACGCAGCGGTTCGTGGACCATTCGGTTACCGGTCGAACAATACCGCACGTTTCTCGATTCTACGGGAAGCCTTGGGGAACTCGTTTCAAAGAACGAACAAACCCGTGAAGTGACGGCTGAGTTTTATGACATCGAGGCACGTGTGCGGAACAAACAGACGGAAGAGAAGCGTTTGATAACGCTACTCGAAGAACGCCCCGGAAAACTGGACGATGTGCTGACGTTCGAAAAAGAAATCTCACGCGTTCGCGGAGAAATCGAACAGTTACAGGGGCGTCTGAGAGTGCTGTCGAACCTGACTGCATTTTCCACAGTCACTTTGCGAATTACGGAAGTTCTGAGGTACGCTCCGGTAGAATCTCCTACGTTCAGAACGTTGATCGCTCGTCAATGGCAGGCAACCGTCGACGAACTCACCGCGGCTGGACAATGGTTGGTGCTTTCCATCATCAGTATAGGCCCATGGCTGTTGATCCTGCTGGCGATGTCGTATCTCGCGTACCTTCTGACTCGATTCATCGCCTGGACTCGAACAAAGTTCCGCGTTACTTAGTAGCGTTGCCTGGCAGTATGGTCGGAAGCGAACGCAATTCTTCACCGACAACAACGACGGGAAGCGAAGAGTCCTGCGGGCACATGCGATGGTGCAAGAGAGTAGTGTGTCAGCCGATCACTTCGTGGACAACGTGTCCTTTCACATCCGTCAGCCGCATATCTCGGCCGCCAAAACGGAACGTCGAGCGAGTGTGATCGACGCCCATCAGATGCAGCATTGTGGCGTGCAGGTCATGAACTTCCACTCGGTCTTCGATCGCCTTGTAACCGAATTCATCGGTGGCTCCATGAATCGTGCCTGGCTTGACACCGCCGCCTGCCATCCAGATTGTGAAACCATAGGGATTGTGATCACGACCGTCTTTGCCCTGCGCAAACGGAGTTCGCCCGAACTCGCCCGCCCACACGACGAGAGTTTCGTCCAGCATCCCGCGTTCTCGCAGGTCCTTTAGCAACGCCGCGATTGGCTGATCGACGGCCAGGGCGTTGTTGTCATGTCCTTTTTTCAGGTTGCTGTGCTGGTCCCAACGGTCACCGCCGACTTTAGGGCATGTGAGTTCAATGAACCGCACTCCCTGCTCGACCATCCGTCTGGCGATCAGGCATTGAGAACCAAAAATTCGCGTAGGTTCGTACTTCGATTCCAGTCCATACGCCTTCTGCACATGGGCGGGTTCTGCCGACACCGACATCACTTCCGGGACAGCCATCTGCATCGCATACGCGAGTTCGTAGTTGCGAATTGCCGACTCAAGACTATCGTGCCTGCCGAACTGTTGACCGGCCAGACAGTCGAGTTGATTCACAAGATCGAGCTTCGTTCTCTGCTGCTTCGCGGTGGGTTCTGTTCGTTTGATGTTGGCAACACCGGTCCCCGACGGTTTGAACACTGACCCCTGAAAGCTGGCGGGCAGAAAACCGCTGCCAAAACAGTCGAGGCCTCCAGGAGGGATCAGGCCACCGTTGAGAGCAACAAAGCCAGGAAGATTCCGGCATTCGCTGCCGAGTCCATAATTCACCCACGCCCCCATGCTTGGGCGTCCCTGCAATCCGCTGCCAGTGTGCAGGAAGTAGTTCGCGAATGTGTGTTCGGGAAATTCCGAAACCATCGAACGAATCAATGCCAGTTCATCGACACATTCGGACACATAAGGAAACAAACTGCTAACCGGAATGCCAGCATCACCGTACTGCTTAAACTTCCAGGGGCTCGCCAGCAGATTGCCGTTATTGTTGAACTGTGTTGGTTCGACGTTGAACAAACTGCCTGGAGATTTCCCGTCGTGCTTGTCGAGTGTTGGCTTCGGGTCGAACGTATCAACCTGCGACGGACCACCGTCCATGTACAGGAAGATGACATTCTTCGCTCGCACTTCGTGGTGCGGGCCATGACCGGCTGCACCGAGTTCGGTTTTTGCCGAAGTATCGAAGCCAAACGCAGGATCACGAGCCAGCGCTGCAAATGCGACCGCCCCGAAACCGCTGCCGCATCGTGCCAGCATTTCCCGGCGCGACGTGGGTTGTGATCGTGTGCGCTGGCAGGGATAGGGAGTGTGTTGAGTCATAGCTTGTTTTTTGATTCAGGAGAGTTTCTCGGCACAAGTCACCGAGCTCTTGTGAGCGTTGTGGCGTACAGGAAGACTCGCTTTGTTTCAGCCTTAACGCAGGAAAATGAATTCCTTAGTGTTGATCAATGCGTGAGCAAAATCAGCCCATACCTTATGGTCCCCGGCGTCTTTGCTTTCGCTGCCAGTCTGATTTTTTACATACTCAGCGGCCACCGCCTGTTCCTGCGATGTCGGCATCCTTGCGAAAGCCGTCCGGTACATCCACGCAATCCGTTGTTCGGCGCCGGAGTGTTTCTCGATCGCCAGTGCGGCCCATTTTTCCGACAGTTCAACAACCAGCGGATCATTCATCAGGATAAGCGCTTGCGCTGGAACGTTCGACACATTGCGACGGCCCATCGTGCTGAAGGGAGTCGGCGAATCGAAGGTCGTCATGAACGGCGAAAGAAAGTTACGGCGGACTGCGGTATAGATTGATCGTCGGCCCGCACCGTCCAGCGGGCCACTTTTGCCAGGTCGTCCGCGGCCGTCCATGAAGGCTGTCAGATGAATGGGAACAGGCGGTCCGAAAAGCGTTTTGTCGAGCCGACCGGAGAGGGCCAGCAGTGCATCGCGAATCGCTTCGCCTTCCAGTCGTTTGGGCGGGCGATGGTGCCAGAGCAAATTCTTCGGATCGGACGCAATCGCTGCAGGATCCGCGTGGCTCGACATTTGATAGGTGCGCGACAGTACGATTGTGCGAATCATTCGCTTGATACTACGGCCATCCTTCAAAAAGCGACCAGCAAGATGGTCCAGCAGTTCCGGGTGAGTCGGCTGTTTGCCAAGCACGCCAAAATCATCGGTCGTTGGAACGATGCCCCGCCCCATCAGGTAGTGCCAAATCCGATTGACGATCACTCGCGACGTCAACGGATTGGCGGGATCGTTGATTTGACCAGCAAGCTCAAGCCGCCCGCTACCCCTGCGGATCGACATCGGCTGGTTGCCTGTGACCGCAGTCAGAAAATGGCGAGGTTCGACCTTGCCAGGTTTCGACGAATTTCCGCGAATCAGAACGCGATCGTCTTCGCCGGTGCCATCCATCATGGAAAGGGCGAGTCGAGATTTGCGAGCAACCTGCGCACTGAGCTGTGTTCGCTCACGCTGCCATGCTTTTACGATTCTCTGAGCTGCCGCGTTCCCACTGGTCGCGCCGCTCCCTTTCAGGAAGACGATATGATCGATGCCAATATTTCCCCACCCTTGCTTGTGATCGTCGACCACCTGAATCCTGGCTGTCTTTCCGGCGAACTTGCGAACGTCCCAGCGGTTCAGAGACATCTGATTGTTCTGCTGACCGGTTGCCGACAAAACAGGCTTGTCATCAATGACAAGATTGACGCACGTCTTTTCGCGATGCGCTCCCCCACCGACAAGGAACTCAATGACGTCGAAGTCGATCTGGAATGGTTCCGAAGTAAGTGTTCCCGTCAGGCTGTCGCCATAACCAACATCGCCTCCCTGACGAATGTCGTGTGAGTTAACGAAGAACTTTCCTCGGCCATTGATCTTTCCCTGATAATCGGCAATTGTTTTCAGCGTTTGAGGAATATCCCCAAAGGCATCGCCTGTTGCCGTCCAGCCATCGTAGGTTCCGGACTCGAAATCGGCGAACACCTGCTCTTCAACTTCTCGGTCGCTTTTAAGAACAGCTTCTGCGGCGTCAGCATACTCTTCGAACTGCTTGTTTGTTGCTGCCAGTCGCCGATCGATATCTGCGAGACCTGTGGCATCCAGCCCCTGCACGACCATTCGAACGGAGAGTCGCGAATCCTTTGCTGGGAGGAATTCCAAATGCAAACGATGGCCGGAATAACGCTCCAGGTTCAAACTTACCCAACCGTTGGTCCTGGCCTTCACAGGCTTGATGGTTTGCTTATGAAGCGGCCCGGCGATGAGTCGGTGGGAATCGACGCAGGCCAGGATATGTCCGGTCCCTTCAACACGGCAACTGACGGTTGCGTGCTTTAATTCGAATGTCGGAGTTCGCAGCGATCGGCCACTCCTGGGCAGTTTGGAAAGTGCGCCCCTGTTTTGCACATTTCCTTCTGTCGTCGATTCCAGACCATTCCAGAACGAATCGCTGACCGCCGCACCGTGCCTGGCAATTCGCACTGAGCCCGAGGTGTCGAAATCAACGTACGCCAATCCTTCGCGCTGTGGCGATCGGCCGAAAATGAATCCATCCTGCATGAACTGCTCCTGCGGCAGGTTGCTGTAGTCAACGACAATGGCATCGTCATCGAGATAGCTCATCTGCCGCGGAAACCGGATTCCCGCAGCGTCCAGGAAATCGGCAATCTTCCGTCGGTACTTTTCGTCGACCTGCGCCAATCGTTCGGCGACACGGCGATTTGTTTCGATAGATTCGAATCGCACCTGACGATAGTCACTGCTTTGCAGAAAACCGGACAGCGCATAGTAATCAGCGGTCGATATCGCGTCGAACTTGTGATCGTGACAGCGGGCACAGGAGACCGTAACGCCAAGAAACGTCTTTGACATCACGTCGATCATATTGTCAAAGCGGTCCGATTCGTCTTTGCGAATGTCGACGGGAGAATGCACCCATTCGCCCAGAAACCAAAACCCGGTACCGAGAACAGATTCGTTGAATTCCTTTTGAGGATGCAATCGCGGTACAGGCAGCAGATCGCCAGCGATGTGCTCTCGAACAAGCTGATCGTAGGGCACGTCGGCGTTCAACGCCCGAATAATATAATCGCGATATTGAAACGCGTTCGGAGTATCGCTGTCGAATTCGTGGCCACGAGATTCTGCATAGCGAACAAGGTCCAGCCAATGTCGCCCCCAGCGTTCGCCAAAGTGAGGAGACGCCAGCAGTTCGTCCACCAGCTTCGCCGTCGCGGAATCGGATTTGTCATTGAGGAATTTATCAGATTGTTCCGGCGTCGGTGGCAGTCCAGTCAGGTCGAAGTAAAGACGTCTCAGTAACGCGGAACGTTCCGCATCATCGGACGGCTGCAGCTTCCCGGCGGCTTCCAGCTTCGCAAGCACAAAATGATCCAGGTCATCGTGAGGCCACGTCTTGTTGGTAACGTCAGGAACGGTAGGTGCCTGAATCGGCTGCCACACCCAGTGGTCTTGCTTTCGTTGCTGAAGATCGAATTCCGGCCGATCAGCCGCAGCCACGGGTGCCGCTTCCTCCGGCCAGGGGGCTCCCATTTCCACCCATCGCTCAATGGTCTGAATATCTTCTTCCGGCAATTTACCGCTCGGCGGCATTTCATACGATTCATATTTCAAAGCTTCGATCAGCAAACTGCCTTCGGCGTCCCAGGGCACAATCGCCTCACCGGAATCTCCCCCCGTCAGCAATGACTCTCGACTATCCACCAGCAATCCCGCCTGGATCTTTTTGGCATTTGCGCTGTGGCACGAATAGCAGTGTTCAGCCAACAGTGGTCGCACCTCTTTCTCAAAGAAATCCAGATCGGCGGATTGGGCCTGGGCATCCTGAGCGTTCGTCGACCCCGCAATCGCAGCGACGACGAAAACGACACAGACGGTGGAGAGAAACATTATTTGTCTACGCACGGAAGACCCTGATTGAACGAACGGCAATACCTAAAGAAAACGAACCCTGTTCGCTACCAGGAATTGTCCTGGGATAGAATTCTGAATTTGCAGTGGTTCCCTGCGGTTAGAGTTGGAGCCGCCGAGCTTTCACGAAGATGACGGTACGGATGCTGAATAGATCAGACAGGATGAAAACGATCTAATTCATCCTGTAAATCCACTCAAAAAAAACAGGTCAGCGTTGATGAGTGTACGGGAAGTTGTTTCAGTGCTGTTCCCTAGCGCATTTTATCTCTTCGCAACACCGTCAGTCGAGGACGAATTGCAGCTTGTTTGTAATGATTTGCGACACTCGCGGGAATGAGATTCCAAGTCGACGATATCAGTTTTGCACGCCATCACCTGCGGAAAATGCCCTTCGGTCTCTGTCGACAACACCCTGCAGCCAGTCGCGAGCCTGTTTTCGGTACACGCTGTCGCGGTGCATCCAAATGTCCATGTGAGGGTGAACATATGGTCCTTCGGGAATGCTGAATATCCTGCTTGTAGGAACGTCCAGGAAAGTGAAATCTGCAAGGTTGAGGTGATCCTTTAAAAATTGATCTCGCACGATGGTTGCTCCCTGCCCACTGACAAACACTGGCCGCCCTTTTAGTCGCGCGAGTCGCACCAGCGCGGATTTTCGGTCGCTGCCCGGATATCCCCACTGCCTGTGGCCGTCGAAGTGGTCGTGCGTGAACATGCCTTTCCACAGTGACGCTATTTCGTCGTCCGCCAGACCGATGTAGCTGCTGCCGATTGCTCCGCGAGAAAATCCACAAATGAAAACATTGTCGCGATCACCACCAAACTCTTTGCAAATCCGTGGAAGGTTTACTTTGCAGTAATCGATTGTGGCCTGAGTATCTCCCCACCAGGTGACTGCGTTTTCTTTGCCACCTTGTTCCACATACGGCATCGCGACCCAGATGAAGCCGCGCCCGCCGCTCATGCCAAAGCCGAGATTCGCATCTTTCACTTCGCCCGTGCTGTTGCAGGGCGGAAAACTGTTGCCCGTGTATTCGACAATCACCGGATACGTGCCGCCAGCCTTCCAGTCGACAGGCAGGTACAGCGAGTGATAGACGTCGGTGCCCGCATACTCGGCCGCCACCTGACGCACACGGCGGCCAGCTGCCGGTTCGCTGTCGATCATCGGCGGCGTGACGAGGTCCTTTTCATCTGTGCTGACTTCTCCGTCATCGCGATGATCGACTCCCTTGATGCCTCTCTTTACTTTGTCGTTGCTGGTCGGGCAGTGATCGTCGGGTTCGTCTTTGACTGTCTGAGATTCAGAGCTTTCGACTTCATCATGAAAAAACAAAGTGTCAAAATCGTCGTTCGCAGATCCCGGAGAAACTACGGTTAATACGATGACAAGAATCGAAAGAAAACAAGAGCATGATGGCAACATACGGGC
>CAYZYB010000104.1:0-9735 GCA_964481505.1 uncultured Planctomycetaceae bacterium
GCGGAAAAGCTTGACGTTCGTCCGGCAATCGGCATGCGAGTCAAATTGGCCGCGCGAGGAGCTGGTCGGTGGCAGTCTTCGGGGGGCTATCGGTCAAAATTTGGACTTCGCGTCAATGAGATCCTGGCAGCACTCGACGAACTCAAGTCGCGAGGCATGGAGGATTGTTTCCACCTGCTGCACTTCCATCTTGGCAGCCAGATCACAAACATTCGCCAGGTCAAATCGGCGCTTAACGAAGCGTCGCGAGTTTACGTCGATCTCGTCAAGCGCGGCGCCGGTTTGCAGTATCTTGATGTTGGCGGCGGATTGGGAGTCGACTACGACGGTTCTCAAACGAATTTCGAATCCAGCATGAACTACACCATCGAAGAGTACGCTCGGGATGTGGTGTTTCACATTCAAAGTGTGTGCGACGACGCGGGCGTCACGCACCCGAACATCATTTCGGAAAGTGGTCGAGCGATTTCGGCGTTTCATAGTGTGCTGGTGTTTGATGTGCTGGGAGTTTCAAGGCAGGGGGCAGAAGAAACACTTGAGAACCTGCAACCACCAGAAGATCCGGCGCAGCCGATTCAGGATTTGTTTGAAACCTACAGCGATCTGACCGTACGCAATGTTTTGGAAAGTTATCACGACGCGCAGTCGGCTATCGACGTTGCCATGACGCTGTTCGGGACGGGGCACCTTCCACTGGACCAGCGTTGTCTGGCAGAAAGTCTGTACTTCACGATCTGTAATCGCATCTGGACAATGACGCAGTCGATGGAATACGTTCCGGAAGAACTGGAGAAGCTAAACCGATTGTTGTCCGACAATTACTTCTGCAACTTTTCACTGTTTCAGTCGATACCCGATTCCTGGGCCATCAAGCAGTTATTTCCCGTGATGCCCATTCACCGTTTGGACGAACAGCCGAAACGCCATGCGGTACTCAGTGATATCACGTGCGATTCTGACGGCAGGATTGATCAGTTCATTGATCGTCGTGACGTGAAGCAAACGCTGATGCTGCACGAGTACGACGGATCCCCGTACTATCTCGGAACGTTTCTGATCGGCGCGTATCAGGAAATCCTGGGAGACCTGCACAATCTATTCGGCGACACCAACGCCGTTCACGTCGATCTATCGGCATCTGGCGAAGTGATTTTTGATGCGATCGTGAAGGGAGAAACCGTTAGCGAAGTGCTCGACTACGTGCAGTTCAACGGCCGCGATCTGGTTCAGCGGTTGCAGGTCACCGCGGAACAGGCAGTGCAGGATGGGCTGGTCAATCATGCTGAAGCCGGTAAGTTTGTTCGTTTCTACGAAGAAGCCCTGAACGGCTATACGTATCTCGAAGAGTCCCGTGGTTAGCCGAATCAATTCTCCTCGATTGGGGAAGAACGACTAAATAACTCCGCACCGAAATGAGAGCACAACATTTTGCGGGTGGCCAGGGTTGGGCTGAGCTTGCGAAGGAAACCCCGGGGGCCGCTTGTGCCTCGCTCCAACTTCGCAACTTTTCGGGACTACACTCAGATTCCATTCAGAACGGTTGGCTGCTTGTTCGAGCCGTTTTTTCTTCATATCATGTGCCTTCGTTAGACGGAAATCGAAACCACATTACGTAACGGCAGAAGCAATGAGCACCGGGAAAATCGAAGGCAAAGTTCACTTTATCGAAGAAACCAAGACATACGGGCAGAAGGGATTCCGTAAACGCCTGGTGGTCGTCGAACAGGAAAACGGTCGCTTTACGAATTACCTGCCGGTGGAATTTGTCCAGGATTCATGCGACGAAGTCGATCAGATGGCGGTTGGCAATGAGGTCGAAGTTTCCTACCGTCTTTCCGGTCGCAAATGGCAACGCGACCCGCAAAGCGAAGTGAAGTTCTTTTTGAGTGCCGAAGCAACTGGCTTTAAGGTACTCAGCGGCGAAGCACCGGCAGCCGCTGAAGCTCCCGCCGACATTCCCTACGGCGAAACTTTCGAAAGTGACGAAGACCCGCCATTCTAAGTCTCGTCGTTCTAAGAATTGCGAGGGCAGCCCGCGGTCGATCACTCTGCCGGAAGTTTGACCTGGTGTTTGGCTTGCGATTGGGGAATCTGTTTGAAAGACATGGAAGCAGGGAAGCTGGAGCGTTCGCAGATTCATGTACGATATCATTGGCGATATACACGGGCATGCGGATGAGCTTGTCGAACTGCTGACAAAGCTCGGCTACAGCGAATCTCACGGTTGCTATTCGCACCCCACCCGGAAGGTTGTGTTCTGCGGAGATTTCATCGACCGCGGTCCCCACATTCCGGATGTCGTGCGGATTGCGCGTGCGATGGTCGAAGGCGAAACGGCGCTGGCCGTGATGGGCAACCATGAATTTAATGCTCTGGCTTATCATACAAAAGACCCAGCCTCACCCGAAAAATTCCTGCGGCCTCATAACTCGCGAAATCGCAAACAGCATCAGCAAACTCAGGATCAGTTTTCTGCAGACGAACTGCATCAGGCAATCGAGTGGTTTCGCACTCTGCCCGCAGCCCTGGAGCTAGACGGAATGCGCGTGGTCCATGCCTGCTGGAATCCGGATTCGCTGAAAGTTATTGACGCCGCAGTTGAAGAGTTGGGATCGTTCACGGCCGAGTTCCTTAAGAAAGCGACAGAGAAAAAACATCCGCTGTTCAAAGCCATTGAATGCGTGATGAAGGGCCCGGAGCTCAGTCTTCCGGAAGGCATCACGGTCACCGACAAAGAAGGTAACATTCGCAAACGAATCCGGATTCGCTGGTTCGAATCGCCCGTCAGTCAAACGTGGGCCACGTATTCATTGCCGATCAAAAACACGCTGCCGACCACAGCCGTCCCGCGAGATTCGCCAGCCGTACCTTATCCGACCACAGCCCCTCCCGTGTTTATCGGTCACTACTGGCTGCCGGAAAAATCGCCAACTCCTTTAATGCCGAATGTCGGCTGTCTCGATTACAGCGTTGCGAAAGACGGAATGCTGTGCGCCTACCGCTTCGACGGCGAAGTGTCTCTGTCGACAGATAAATTCGTTTCTGTTCCAGGCCGTGACGCGGGGGGCGACTCGTGACGACTACGATCGACTCAGGCTCCGGCGGCGATGTCGGCACTGACGAGATTCGCATTCGAGGCGCTCGGACGCACAATCTGCGAAATGTGAACGTCGACCTCCCACTTGGCAAGCTGATCGTGATCACGGGCGTCAGCGGAAGTGGAAAAAGTTCTCTGGCGTTTGACACATTATTCGCAGAAGGCCAGCGGCGTTATCTGGAAAGCGTCTCCGTCCACACACGCAGTCTGCTGAAACAACTGCCGCGGCCCTTAGTCGACGAAGTCAGTGGGTTACCGCCGACAGTCAGCGTTGATCAGCGAGTCACCACTGCGCCGGCTCGCAGCACTTTGGCCGTTACCACGGAGATCTACGACTACCTTCGCCTCCTGTATGCTCGCGCTGGAAAAGCTCACTGCACAGAATGCGGGCAACCTGTGGAAAGCCAGTCCGTTGATGAAGTCGTGGCGCAAGTGCTGCAACGTCCGGACCGCACAAAGCTGATGATCCTGTCTCCAATGGTCCGCTCCAGACGTGGAGCCCACAAGGATGTCTTCGACCGCATCGGACGCAGTGGATTCGTGCGAACCCGAGTGAACGGCGAGCTACTGGATGTCGCAGACGTGCCGGATCTGGCGGCTGGAAAAGAACACTGCATTCACGCCGTCATCGATCGCATCATTCTGAAAGACGGCATCGAACAGCGATTGCGCGAATCTATCGCACTGGCCGTTCGCGAAAGTGATGGCACCTGCATCGTCTGCGAACAGGTCGACGGACAGTGGCAGGACGAACTATTCAGCACAAACTTCAGTTGCGCCGATTGCAACCTGAGCTTTCCGACACCGGAACCGCGAACGTTTAGCTTCAACAGTGCATGGGGGGCGTGTGAGGAATGTGAAGGTTTTGGGATTCGCGGAATCGTCGATGATTCCGACGATATCACGGTGTTTCGCCAGGCAGCGTGTGAGGCCTGTGACGGATCACGCCTGCAACCATTCGCGCGTGGCGTGACATTTCTTGATAAATCGATCGCAGACTTCACGGCATTAAACGTCGAAGAAGCTCTGGCCCTCACAGAAACCTGGCAGGCCAGGTTCGACGACGCAGGCAATGAAACGGCGACCGGTCTGACGCAGGAAGCGATGCTCGTGGCTCGTCGCACGCTTCCCGATATTCGCCAGCGACTGGAATGTCTGCAGAAAGTTGGTGTCGGCTATCTAAGCCTCAATCGCCCCACGCGAACGCTGTCCGGCGGTGAATTTCAGCGAGCCCGTTTGTCTGCCTGCCTGGGAACCGGGCTTCATGGTGCCTGCTTTGTGCTGGATGAACCGACGTCCGGGCTGCACCCGCGCGACACTCAGCGGCTGCTGAAAATCCTGTGCGAAATCCGAGACGCGGGTGCTACTGTTGTGGTTGTCGAACATGACGGTGAAGTCATGAAGGCTGCCGATCACCTGGTTGACCTCGGCCCACACGCAGGAATCGAAGGGGGCGAATTGATGTTCGCCGGGCCTCCAGCAGAATCCGCCTCTGCCAGCGAATCGCCGACAGCACAATACCTTCGTGGAGAACTGCTGCCAGTCAAGGCTGTGGCCAATGTCACGCCATCGGCGCAATCGTCCAGGCAGCTCTTCAGCACGGAGGAAGAATCTTCGTTACAAGTTCTTTCGATCCGCAATGCCCGTTGCAACAATCTGCAAAACGTCGACGTGAATTTCCCGCTGCAGAGACTGGTCTGCGTCACCGGTGTCAGTGGTTCCGGAAAGAGTTCTCTGGTGATAGACACGCTTTTGCCAGTGGCAGAAGCACACTGCCAGCGCGATGGAAACGTCAGGGCAGCAGCCGCTGACGTTCAGTGTGACACCATCGACGGGCTTGAGCACATTCATCGCGTCGTGGCTGTCGACAACAGCCCGCTTGGCCGCAACCGGCGTTCCTGTATCGCGACATACAGCAAACTGTGGGGAGATGTTCGCAAGTTATTTGCGAAGACCAAAGATTCTCGCGCACGTGGATTCGACGCTCGGCGTTTTAGTTTTAACACAGGTGACGGACGCTGTTCGGCGTGCAAAGGGACGGGGCTTAAGGATGTCAAAATGACGTTTCTCCCGGACGCAACAGTCCCGTGTCCGGAATGTGGTGGCCAGCGATTTAACCGAGCGACTCTGGCCGTGCGTTTCGCCGGAAAGAACGTCGCGGACGTGCTGAGTATGCGAGTCGACGAAGCTGTCGAATTTTTCCGGGAACTCGGCACTCTCAGAAAGCTGATGGAGACGTTTCGCAGCGTCGGACTGGGCTACCTGACACTCGGCCAGCAGGCTTCGACATTCTCAGGCGGGGAAGCCCAGCGCGTCAAACTAGCCACAGAACTCGCGGCAGAAAGGCTCGAACCGACGTTGTTCGTTTTGGACGAACCGACCAGCGGCCTGCATCCGGCGGATGTTGTCCAGCTGAATTCACTGCTGACAAGCCTGGTAGCGACAGGCCACAGCGTCATCGTGGTCGAGCATAATGTTGACGTGATGCTGGCCAGCGACTGGATCATCGACATTGGGCCGGAAAGTGGAGCCGCGGGAGGCACGATTGTGGCAGAAGGCGATTCGTCGGCAATTCGAGCGTCTGCGGGCAGCCGGACGGGGATTTTCCTGAGTTAGACAGTGGGGAATCGTTCGCCGAAGCCTGCTTCTCCAGCAGATTTAGCCCCAGAACCCACGATCGCCGCAATCCATCCTGATCTTGGACGATTTTCCGGGAAGACAGTCTGGAATACATGCGAATAGCTCGCTAGACTTCTGCACCTCGTGTTTTCGAAAACCGAATGTTTAAGAAAGTACGAACCCGGTAAGTCACAACGGTGTCTTACCACCAACGCCATCGGGGCGTAGCTCAGCCTGGCTAGAGCGCCGCGTTTGGGACGCGGAAGTCGCATGTTCGAATCATGTCGCCCCGACTTACATTTCCTATTGAGTCACTTGCCTCTCCGGGTAAGTGGCTTTTTTCATTGACAGATCGGGCGGGCTCCGGTTCGGAGGCCCTTCCCGTGTACACAGGGACCGGCGGAGGCGCCGTCCCGAAGGTTATCTCACCGTGCGCCAGCTTGTTCAGAAGCCTGCGTCCACATTGGCGTTTCTCGAACTTCAGGAACAATCTCGCATTCATCATGGAAAACAGCGAACGAGCCGACCTGTAGTCTCCGTCGTCAGTATTGGCGGCCAATGTCCCAATACGCTCCAGTCGTCGAAGGGCCGATGCAACCTCATCCTCCACGGCGGCGCCAGACGGGCGGCTCCTCATCGAGTCGAGCGTAGTCCGCAGTGCTTCGATCTTGCCCCGTGACTTTTCGAAGATCGCGGCTACTGCGTCGTAACGTGGACGCCGGCGGCCGGCGTGTGTGCTGTGGGTGAGTTGATGGGGCAATCGCTTGCTCCAGATTTCTTGTTTTGTCAGTGGGTTCTCTTCGGGGCTGGACTCGCTCATTGCTTCCGTTTCCTCTTCAAGAACACGAGATCGGCGGAAGACCGACACCGCGGGTTCGCGAAAAGAGTCCAACGCGCAAGAGTGCAATCACAACCACGTGAATGGCCCGTCTACGACAGAGTTTCTCTTGGTGGCCATTCGAGATCAGCTGCTCTCGCCAGTCAGAATTGAGAAGCTCAAGGCCGCGATACGACGTGCTGCCGAACGCAGAAAGCTGGACAATGCGGTGGAGCGAGAGCGAGCCTCCTTGGAGCAGCGATTGCGACAGGCTGAATCCGACCAGGAAACGATCGGGAACAATTTGGCTCGCGCAAGTAGTCAGGATGATCAGGGCGAAAGAGCCTGTCCCGAGCCTGTCCCGTCTCGGCAACAGAAAGAACAGGCTCAGTATGGCTGGAAGCGATACACCTACCACCCAACTGGTCAGCTTTCACTGGACGTGGTTAATGGGTGCTACGGCGTTCGTAGCAAGTGGTCAGACGGAAAGATCCAACGACTAGAGAACATGCTTGCCAAAGTCGTTGTCGGGCTTCAGGAACAATTGGAGCAAACTCGAATTCTTCGTCTCGATCGTGCGTGTGAACAACGGCAACGAAAGCGTGCCGCAGATCAGCAGCATGCGAAGCAGCAAAGGGCCAAGGATGACGAGCAACGACGCCAGGACCTGCACGACTGTGCCCGCGACTGGGAAGACGCTGCCAGAATCACCGGGTACCTGGAGGCTCTAGCCAACCGAATCGAAGAAGTTGGAGCCCGGGATCCAGCTGCTTATGAACAGTGGGCCACTTGGGCTCAGTGGTACGCCGCATCTCTCTGCCCACTATCGCCCACGCCACCAAAGCCGGATGTCTATGGAGACAAGCCACCAGAGAACCAGCCGCTGGCTGAACTCGATTTGACAAGCGAGGTTGGGCGCTTGCTCAACTTGGCTCAGGTCATCGATACCAACGAACTCTCTGGTCTCACGCGTTCAGAACTTAACGAACGCATTGGCAAAGACGCCTGGAGCGTTTACCTCGAAGTCACCCGGGTTCTTGCAGGACTGGGGTACGACGTCTCCGAACGAACGACTTCGTCGTGGCAATACTAGTCGGTGGCAGGAAGCACTTTGTACTTCGTTCCATCCACGCGTTGGAAGTACTTGTTTTTCGACGCACATGAGTGCGTGTTCTCGACGCTGTGGCGGCTCAGAGAATTGCGGACCACAGAGAACGGCTCTTTAGCTTTGAACTCGAATAGCTCACGTTGGCGGATTGCCTCGTAGACTTCCTGAGCTGTCATTGGGCCAAGCTCGCCGAGAAGTTCTCGAATGACTGAGTGCAGTGGTGTTCGTCTTTGACTCATCGTGTTTGTTCTAGCTAGTGGGTGTCCTGAAAGTGGTTTGACTCGTCTTATGGTTATTGAGTCGTAGAAAAAGCTCCGCGAAGAATTGAGTGTGGTTCGTAGTGTTTGTTGGAAAAGGCAAACAAAACGCGACCAGCACGACAAATCTTCGGGAGCCAAGGATGCGCAAATCGTACTCGAAGCAGTTCACGTTCGACAGAGTGCCCATCGAAGACGTTCTGCTTGATTTCACATCCAGAGACTCGATCGTTCCGGTGCTCCGAGCCCTGCAGCGTGTGTACTCAAATCGGGAACTCAATGAACGCGTTCTGAAGCTCGTCGCCGACGACATCAACGGCAGGACGCGGACAGACACCGGTCGCGAAGGCATGGACTACTGGCACATTACTGTGCTGGCCGCCGCCAGGCTGGGCTGCGATTACACCTACGATCAACTCCAGGATCTCGCCGACAACCATCGCAAACTTCGAGCCATCATGGGGCTGGGTGAGAGCGATCAGAAGATGTTCAAGTGGCGAACCATTCGCAACAACATCTGTCTGCTCAGACCGGAAACCGTCGAGCGGATTAGTCTGGCCATCGTGAATGAAGGCCATCAGCTCTCACCCGATGCGATCGAAAAAGTGCGAGCCGATTCGTTCGTCATGGAAACCAATATTCATTACCCGACCGAAAGCAGCCTGTTGTATGACGCGATGCGGCGCATCATTTCGATATGCACGATCCTCGCCGAATCGCACAACATCGGCGGCTGG
This sequence comes from uncultured Planctomycetaceae bacterium, assembly GCA_964481505.1. Lineage (GTDB taxonomy): Bacteria > Planctomycetota > Planctomycetia > Planctomycetales > Planctomycetaceae > Fuerstiella. The sequence continues at coordinate 8,636 of CAYZYB010000104.1, forward strand.
CGTCAGCACGCACACCTGCTCAGGAAAGTGAAGAGACTCAACCGCGAAATCTCTCGCATCGCCGCCAAAAAAGGCGCGAACTACAAAGAGCGAATCAAGGTTCCCTACCACGAATTACTGCAGAAAACACGGCTCATCGTGCAAAGAGCACGCGACCTCTGCGCGGTTCTCGGGCAGCCGGAACCAGACCTCACCGACCTGTTCGGAGCGAACACACTGCAGGCATTTATTATTCGAGCCGAACGTGTGGCGGACACCGCGAAGCGCCGTATTCTCGATGGTGAAAGCGTTCCCAACAGCGACAAGCTCTTCAGTGTGTTCGAGCCGCACACACAGCTCTACCGACGCGGCAAGGCCGGTCAGCCGAACCAGTTTGGACGCCAGGTCCTGGTGTTTGAAGATGCCGCCGGCTTCATCGTTCGCGGCGTCATGATGGGGCGAGAGGAAGGCGATGCCGACGTGGCTGTCAGAGAAACGAAATCTCTGCAACAAATGTATGATGGCCGAGTGAGTCGACTGTCATTCGACCGTGGTTTCCACTCGCCTGAGAACCAGACTGAGCTTTCCGAACTGGTCGAATCGTTGTGTCTGCCCAAGCCCGGGAAGAAGCAGTCGGTCGTCCAGCAGTCTGAAGCGAACGACGAGTTCCTCGCTGCCCAACAGAATCATCCGGGCGTCGAGTCCGCCATTGGTGCCCTGCAAAGCGGCAATGCCCTGAAGCGTTGCCGCGACCAGTCCGAGACGGGATTTGAGCGTTACATGCAACTGGCAATTCTGGGCCGAAACCTGCTGACCCTGGGCCGCATGCTCATCGCGAGGTCCAACACATCAGCCCCGGCAGGCCAGAGCAACCGCAAAGCCGCCTGACATCACACAGGCTCGATCTCTCAAACACAATCCCGCGAAGACCGTGCGCGCAAATCGTGCGAACGAACTGAAAACCCCGGTTGCCCGCCCACAATGACAAAGCTACATGAATATCTTCGAGACAAATAACCGCCGATAAACAAACACATCAGTCAGTCAAATGACTTTCAGGACGCCCACTAGTTAGGATTTCTTCGGTTGTGCTGTCACGTCAAACTGGACAACAACGGTGT
>CAYZYB010000105.1:0-9734 GCA_964481505.1 uncultured Planctomycetaceae bacterium
ACATCGAACAACCCACAAGCCGCGACCTGGAAGCAGCATCAGCCGCAAAGATGCACGAAGTCGCGAAGCTTAAGCCGGTTGTGATCGACGAAGCGCTGGTGGACTACGACGCTTTGGTGAAGTGTCGTGAACTCGGTTATTCCGGCGTCGCTTTGAAAGCCTGCAAAGGTCAGACGGAATCGTTGCTGGCTGCCGCAGCCGCTCAAAAATTTGGCATGTTCCTGTGCGTGCAGGACCTCACGTGCCCTGGCGCTTCGTTTTTACATTCCTGCAGCCTTGCGGCTCGAATTCCGGGGATTGCGGCTATCGAAGGGAACGCGAGGCAGTATTGCCCCGGCCCAAACGAAAAGTGGGCGAAACGATATTCGGATTTGTTCGTCATCAAAGACGGATCTGTCGGAACGGCTCGGCTGTCGGAGAACGGACTTGGATTCCACCATCCGTCCTGGACGTCAGCTGCCGCCATTGATGATGTTGATGACATGGTGGAGCAAAAGACAACCGAGCGAATTGTGAAAAAGACAGATCGCAACGACGGGTAGAACCCCACATTCGCCCAACGGTCAGTTAGCCGAATAGCGGGCGTCGATCGTGTGTTACCGCTGGATCATGCTATCGACACAGCCCAACGCCGATGGCCCTCTCCAACTTCGCGACTTTCTGCCACTACACGCTGCGAGAGTGTTGCCGAGAGTGGATACGTCGCTTTGATGGCCGGTACATCTTGCCCCGTTGTTCGAATCGGACGGCCACAGTCCTGGATTGCCAGTTGATGCAATGCGAGCTTCAGCCACCGGCAGTATCTGCCGATGCTGGCGTCAGTGGATGAGATTTCCTGACGGGACAGTACCTATGATCATGCGGATGTTTGACGACGGCGACGACCATTTCTTTATGGAACCTCCACAGCCTTCTAACGATGAAATTCTGAACGATCAGCAACTTGCCAGTGCATTGCAGTTCCATTCACTCAGCAAAGGCAGGAAACTGAGATTTGAAGGAAGCCAAATGGCCATCAATGATCAGAAGATGGTTCTGAGCGGGAAAAAGGCGATTGCCAAAGTGCTTCAACAATCTTCGCGTCAGCCACCGTATCGAGGCTGAGCGTACAGCAAAATAGCCCGACGAAAAAACGTTTGCGGCGGCTAACTTCGAGTGATCATTTCGTGCAGGTTCAGGATCACTCTCGCAACTGACGTCCATGCGGCGAGTTCGATGGGAGCAACCTGCACAGGGGACTTCGACTGCCCGACGTTTAAGAACTTGCCAGCTGAAGCCTTCGCGTCTGCGAATTCTGCCCTCGATGTGTTCAGGAGATCGCTCAGTACTTTTTCTTCACTTTGCTGTGGGGACCGATTCAGGCAACGTTCGAAAAGAAACCGAATTCGCGTTTCGGTTGTTGCCCCGCCATCAGATAACGCTCGCGCCGCCAGAGCACGAGCGGCTTCGACGTAGCTGGGATCGTTCAGCAGCACCAGAGCCTGCAGACTATTGTTACTGCGCGGCCGATCGACCGTGCATTCTTCGCGGCTGGGAGCATCAAACGAACGCATGGCGGGATGAAGGAACGTACGGCACCAATAAGTGTAAAGGCCGCGGCGATATTGGTCTTCGCCCGAATCCGGCGACCACGCGCGTTTGGGGAAATTCAGGTGAGCCCAGTAGCCTGCCGGTTGATAGGGCTTCACGCTGCGACCTCCGACTCGATCGACCAGCAAACCAGAAACCGCAAGTGCGCCGTCACGAATGAACTCCGCGTCGAGGCGGTAGCGGGACTGTCGTGCCAGCCAGTCGTTGAAGGGATCCGCTGCAACAAGGTCTGGCGAGCCCGCAGACGATCGGCGATAGGCGTCGGATGTAACGATCAGACGAATCAGGTGCTGGACATCCCAGCCGCTTTCGCGAAATTCGACGGCCAGCCAATCCAGTAGCTGCGGGTGTGTTGGCCAGGAGCCCTGCGACCCAAAGTCGTCGGCAGATTTGACGAGTCCCTTGCCGAAACACAGCTTCCAAATACGATTCACGAAGACTCTTGCGACCAGCGGGTTGTTTTCATCCACAAACCAATTTGCCAGATCCAAACGGGATGCAGGCTTCTGGTTAGATAGCTGTTGCATAAAGTGCGGCACTGCCGGAGCAACTTCGTCGCCGCTGTCGTCCATCCAGTCGCCGCGAGCCAGGACGCGGATCGTTCGTGGCGATTGTGTTCGCGTGATCAGTGTTTCAGGCACTTGTTTCTGCAGTGAATCCTGCTGCTCCTTCACAGTCGCCAGCTGATCGCGCGTCGCCTTCAGGGATGGCGCGATCGTGCGGTAATGGGCCGCGAGTGCCGTTTTTTGTTCGGCTGTTGGATTGGGCCATGCTTCGATTGCCGCGATCTGTTCTGTGGGGACTCCCAAAGTGTTTTCATTGAGCCCCGGGTTATCCTGCGACGCTGTGCTGAGGCGCAGTCGGCCTATATTGTGGAAGTCCACCGCTTTCTGTTGCAATTCGACGACGATGCGATCGCCCGTGGCAACATCAACAGTTTTTTGGAACGGGAATACGGCGGTGGGAGATTTCGGAGCACCATGATGACCGTCAACGGCCCAACCATTTGCAGAAGAATCGTCGAGTGCATTTTTGACCGGCCATTGCTTTTGTTCGTAGCTGGCGACAGCATTATGCAGCGGTACGGTGAGTTCCTCTCCGTCCGCGTTACGAATGAGACGTACCTGAATCGATGACAGAACAAAATTGCCGTTGCCTGGCGGACGCGACAACGACTCACGAGCGAAGTTCTTTTGTGGCATGGTTTCCAATCGAACGCCAGTCAGTTTCCCCGGTTGTGCCGCGAGGAAGATGCGATAGGTGTCACGCTTTGGCTGCTTACCCGAAGTCAGAATGCTTCCATCTTCCAACAGTCGCATGTTTTGCCCAGCAACGGATTTCATGTCGAGAACTTCTCCGGGAGTCCAGACGCGAGGAGCCGCTTTATGTCTGGCGTGAAGCGTGGCCGCCCATTTGGTCAAAGCGACATCGAGTTCCGGAGTTTGCGTGTTGAGCGTTTTCTGAAGGGCCGCAACTTGCTTTTCCAGCGCAGCTGCCTGTGCCTTTTGCTTGCGGGATGGCATCTTGACCGACGGTTGAGTCCCTACGGGAACATCTTTGATGTCGGCGAAGAATGCCGCAAACTGATAGAAATCGCGAATGGAGTAGGGATCGAACTTATGATCGTGGCATTCACAGCAGCCCATCGTGGCTCCCATCCAGACGGTCGATGCGTTCCGGACGCGGTCTGCGGAATACTTCGCCAGGTATTCTGCGGCCTGAGCTCCCCCTTCTCGAGTTGTCATTAGCAATCGATTGTAGCCGGACGCAATCTTCTGCTCATCTGTCGCATTCGGAAGCAAGTCGCCCGCGAGCTGTTCGATTGTAAACTGATCGAACGCCATGTTTCGATGAAAGGCGTCGATGACGTAGTCGCGATACATCCAGACTTCGCGATGATTGTCGCCATGAATACCGTTGGTGTCTGCGTAGCGAACAAGGTCGAGCCAGAAGGCCGTCATGCGTTCAGCGTATTGTTGTGACGAAAGCAATTTGTCAATTAAAGCTGACCAGCGTTGCGGCGATTTGTCTGCAAGATACCGACTCACAAGTTCCGGCTCCGGAGGCAAGCCAGTCAGGTCGATGCAAAGGCGTCGGACCTAAGTCACCGTGTCCGCGGGTGGAAGTGCGGTAAGCTTCTGACGGTCCAGTTGTTGCTGGACAAAACGGTCGATATCGTTGCCGCTGGATTTGCCCCTCAACCGTGGTACAGCAGCCTTCACAGGGGGAATGTAAGACCAATGCCCTTTCCACGAAGCGCCCTGTTGAATCCATTGCTGAATCGTTCGCTTCTCTGCCGCAGTCAGTTTTCGCCCGCCTTCGTGAGGTGGCATAATGACGTCCGGATCGTCGGACAGAATTCGATTCAGTAGTTCACTGTCTGCCCCAGATCCCGGATGAACGATTGTCACGCCGTCAACGCTGCGGAAGATTCCTTCCTTCAGGTCCAGCCGCAAATCCGCCTGACGTTGCCCGCCATCGGGACCGTGGCAGGTAAAGCACGCGTCCGAAAGAATCGGACGAACATCGCGGTTGAAATCAACCTCAGCCGCCGCGACGACTGAAACTGACAGAACGCTTAGCAGACCGGCTGAGACAAAGTTGTTTCGCATTGGCGGGATGTTACGTTTGGTATCAAGCAACGAATTCGCGGCAAAAGGTTGAGACTCAACCGCTGATTTAACAGCATGATGCTATCAGGGCCTGCCACGGTGTGCCAATCATTGTGCCGTAATGCAGTCGCGGATTCGAAGAAACGCGGAGGTGGATAGCAGCGCGAGTCCCTAGTCAACGTGGAGGTCATCTCAATCGTCGCTCTGATCGGCCGCCAGCGCCCTGAGTCGCTCCAGTGCAGAAGTACGATCCAACAACTGCTCGTCCAGTTGCTCTGCTCGGATGATGGTCAGCAGCTTCTTGAAAATCGGGCCCGCCGGAATGTTCAATGCCTGGAGGTCGCTTCCGTCAATCAAAGGCGCTGGAGCCAGAATGGAAGTTGGAGTTTCGCGAAGGTACGTCTGAAGCCATTCCGCATCCGTAGGTTTCTGGTCGGCAGCACAGGACGTTGCGCGGAGATAATCCAGCAGCAGGGGAACTCGATCATTAGCCAGAATCGGTTTGATAACGTGCAGGGGCTGCCGCTCAGCATCGCGACTTTTGTTTGCTGAATGCAGAATCCAGCAGATCGTGTCCGATTCGCTGTTGGACAATTTCAGTTTGCGGCATTCTCTGCGCACTCCTGCCTGCGCCTGTCTGCGATCGTCCTGGCCAGAATCAAAAACAGTGGCGAACAACACCGCCAGCGATGGCTCAAATGTCGGCTCAGCAAGGTGGCGAAGGCAAGCACAGGCCTTTTCAAAATACGTCGGGCTTACTGCTCGTGCTATTCCGGAAAACACATTCTCGTGGAGCTTGGTTTCGATGAGCTTTCTTAACGAGACGGCGCGCGTTCGGTGAGCCAGCATGCGCCGAAGTTCCTGCGCGATGCGTTCTGAACTGACTTGGGTGATCTCATGGCGGAGATCGCTGATAGCGGACGCCGTAGAGTCGTCCAGGTCAAATTCGTACGTTGACGCAAACCGGACCGCTCGCAGCAACCGAAGCTTGTCCTCGGTGAACCGAGCCCCGGCGTCGCCTATCGCTCGCACAACGCCAGCCTCAAGGTCCTCCCGCCCGCCAACAAAGTCGATGACCTGTTCTGTCAGGGGATCGTAGAACATTCCGTTGATGGTGAAGTCTCGCCGCTTCGCATCTTCTTCCGCTGAACAGTACTTCACCGTTGAAGGGCGTCGACCATCGAGATATTCACCGTCTGAACGGAAGGTGGCGACTTCTATTTGTCCACACTTCCGATTTGCTCCCAGAACCATCACCACGCCGAAACTCACACCGACGGGGACCGTTCGCCGTTTACCAAAAAGTTCGATCACCTGCTGCGGCGTCGCGGTGGTTGCGACGTCGTAATCCTTAGGGGCAATTCCCAGAAGGTCGTCGCGAACACAGCCGCCAGCCCATAGCGCTTCGAACCCGGCAGCAGAAAGCCTCCGAACAACTTCAACCGCGAAATCCCGCGGAGTATCAGGGGATGATGAATCGTTTGACATTTGTGTACAAAAGAAAAACGGCACCGAGCGAATGGTTCGCTGGTGCCGTTTGAAGTCTCATTAAGAAACAATTTCTGTCTAGGCGGCGGCTGAATCCCCGGAGATCCGGCGGTCTTCACCACGAACCATTTCTTCAGTGATAACAAAGGTCTGGCCGCGTTCCTGTTCCGGAAGTTCGTACATGACGTTGAACATCGCTCGTTCTACAATACTTCGCAGCCCACGAGCACCAGTGTCGCGGATACGAGCCTGTCGAGCGATTTCGTACAACGCCCCTTCCGAGAATTCCAGGTTGCAGTCTTCCATGTTGAATAGCTTCTGATACTGACGCACCAACGCGTTTCGAGGTTCGGTCAGGATCTTAACCAAAGCTGGTTCACTGAGTGGTGTCAGCGTTCCCATCACTGGAAGTCGTCCAAGGAGTTCAGGGATCAGGCCGAATTCCATGACATCGTCAACGTCTGCCTTGTGCAGCAATTGGTTGCGAACTTCTTCTTCTTCGGTATCGGAGTTGTTGCCGAATCCGATGACTTTCTTGCCAAGACGCTTGGCAATAATGTCCTCGAGTCCGACAAAGGTTCCGCCGCAAACAAACAGAATGTTGGTGGTGTCGATCTGAATGTATTGCTGTTCCGGATGCTTGCGTCCGCCCTGCGGAGGAACATTGGCAACCGTACCTTCCAGCATCTTCAGTAGTGCCTGCTGAACACCTTCACCAGAAACGTCTCGCGTAATTGACACGTTCTGGCTTGTCTTGCCAATCTTGTCGATTTCGTCGATGAAGATGATCCCACGTTGAGCGGCTTCGATGTCGAAATCGGCAGCGTGCAGGAGCTTCAGCAGAAGGTTTTCGACGTCTTCGCCAACGTAACCGGCTTCTGTCAGAGTGGTGGCGTCGCCAATGGCGAAGGGCACCTGAAGCACGCGAGCCAGCGTTTTGGCTAGCAACGTTTTGCCGCAACCGGTCGGGCCAACCAGCAGAATGTTGGACTTCTCGATTTCGACGCCGTCGTCGGCATCATCGCCATCCTCATTGTGCATCAGCCGCTTGTAATGAGTATGAACGGCCAGTGACAGGAGCTTCTTGGCATTATCCTGACCTACGACGTACTCGTCGAGAGCGGACACCAACTCTCGCGGAGACGGGACCTTTGTAAACAGTTTGCTGGACGAGCCACGGCGGCGTTTTTCCTGATCCAGGATCGACTGGCACAACTCAATGCACTCACCGCAGATGTAAACATCTTCCGGTCCTTCCACAAGTGGGCCAACTTCCCTGTAGTTCTTCCGGCAGAACGAACAGTTTGCGTTGCGTTTGCCCTGTGAAGGCTTTTTTCCGGCTCCAAATTCCTTACCAGATGGCATCTCGATTCCTTTGATCGTCATCAACAAAGCTCATTCGACTTAGGTCCTGACCCTGGAGTATGGGTCTTTCAGTCTTCATTCACTTTGTGATCGGTTACAGGGAGTTAGTCTCCACGACTGTTGGCGTCCCTGCCAACCGTTTTGGTTTAGTCACCGGCCGAGAATTCGGCTGGCAACGCGTGATAGGATTTAATGAAGAGATGAAGCAGATACTGTTAGCTAAGACGTTTAGCAGCCCGGATGAATGTGTGTCTTAGGTTTCACTGTCGGCTTCGTTCTCAGAAGTGTCGTTTTGTTCTTCGACCTGCCCTTTGGAGTGATCCGATGGAGCAGGCATGGGTGTTGAGGATCCCAGGGGATCTTCGGTCGTTGGTGGTGATAGTTTTTCAGTTTGTCTGCTTTTCAACTCTTTCGCAGAAGATCCCTTAGAACCATCTGGCGTGTTTTGGTGAGCCATTCGTTTCACCAATCTTCCCTTGATCGATCGGTATTCCCCCGGCGACAACTCACCCTGGCTGTGTAATTCCCTGACCGCGGTCAACATCTGCCGATCGATTTCGGCAGGATCAATATCATCGGTCACTGACGTCGTCAGCCGGGCAATCAGCCAGATGGCAAACATCAGCACAACCAGCACAAACCCAAGGAACCACCAGTTGTCAACCGGCAATTCCAGGGACTTTAAGCTCCACTCCGACAGCAAGTTGCCTGCCATGTCCAAACCTGATTCTGGAAGAGTACCTCGAAGGCATTTCTTCGTTTTTTTGAAGGATTTTCACAGCCGTGTTCGTTGCGGGGCTGAAAACCTAGTGTAGCAACCTCGATGCCAAACGGCCACAAATCGCCAATAGTCTGGGAAAGTGAATAAGAGTCAGCAGAAACGGCAGGTTGGGCGTTAGGGGGAGTGGACGATTGCAGAAAACAGCGGCAAAGACGCTTTCACCGGCGCGACCCGTGGAATCTGAATTTGTCATGTTTACATCTTCGATTGCAAAACGAATGATGCTGCAGCACGATCGATCGCGCGTGCATGTTGCGTTTTTGCTTCGTGGAATTCAGACGATCCACAAGGACAACTCCGGCTGTGTAAATTACCCGTCTTACACTTCTTGCGTGACCGGAAGGCAAGACTCACTCCGTCTGAAAAATTGACGACAGTGTCGGATTGCACAGCAAACTTTCCGTCAGTAAGAAGTAGATTATCAGTACAAGACTCTGCAAAAGGACTTGCGGATCACACTATTTTTTGTGGAGATCAGTATGTCCGTTCTTCGAACACTGCCACTTCTGGCTGTTTTTGCGTTCTGCACGCCATCTACCTTTGCTGGCCTGTGCGGCGTTCCGTCGTACTCGTGCTGCCCAACCTCAGCGTGTAATCCTTCGTGCTGCTACACGACTCATAAAGTGGCGACCGAAACGTGTTACCGGACAGTCTGTGACACAGTCTACGAACCCCAGCAGCACACGACGATGCGAACCGTCTATCAAACGGTCTGCGAAGACGTGCAGCAAACCTGTATGCGTACCGTGACAGAAACGGCTTATCGCGACGAAGTTTACACTGTTTCACGTCCCGTCACGGAGACGGCCGTTCGGCAGGAAACATATTGCGTGCAACGTCCGGTTTGGGAGACTCAGGTTCGTGAATGCAATTATACGGTTCAACGACAGGTTTGGGACGAACAGGTTCGCGAGCAGCGTTATACGGTGATGCAACCGGTGTGTGAAACTCGTGAACGAGAATGCCGGTCGGTCGTCATGCAGCCGGTGACGGAGACTATTCAGCGAGAACGCTGCTATACCGTGATGCGTCCGGAAACCAGATACCGCTGCGTGCGTCGAGTGACAGGGCAGTGGGTGACTAAACAACAGGTGATTCCTGGAATTGTGTTGCCCCGCATCGTGTGCAGTCCATGCGGGCCGCGGATGTGCATGTCTCAGGCGCCTCCGCGTACCCTTTGTCGACGCGTATGGTGTCCGCGTGTCGTCGAGCAAAAAGTGCCGTACGTTGTCAATGTACCCCAGGTGGTAAGACAGCAATGTCCGGTTCAAGTGACGAGGATGGTTCCGAGGACTGTGGTGACCAAAGTTCCTTATCAGGTTACGAGGATGGTTCCGAAGGAAATCGTTCAGCGAATTCCGTATCGTACCTGCCGGATTGTCAACGAAACGAAGACACAGAGGATTCCTTATCGAACGTGTCGAATGGTGCAGGAGCAGAAGACTCGCGACATTCCCTATACAGTGTGTCGCATGGTACAGGAACAAAGGACTCGCAAGGTGCCATATTGCGTTCAGCGGCAAGTCCCGTACGTAACAACGCACAAAGTCTCACGTGTCGTCCCGCGGCAAGTGGAATCCACATCGACGCGGATGGTCGCAAAACAAGTCACACGGCAGGTTCCTTATGTGAGAACCTACCTTGTACCGGAAACCGTTTGCGGTCAGTCTATGGCTCCGTCGTGCAGCAGTTGTGGTTCTTAGCAGGCGATTGTGAAAATCCTTGTTATCGCTGGAGGCGACTCGACAGAGCGAGAAGTTAGCCTTGTCAGTGGTGAGTGCGTCGCAGAGGCGTTACGAGGCCGCGGGCACATTGTAGATGTCCTTGATCCTGTCTCAGACTCGCTGCCAGTGTCAGCCGCAAATCTGTGGGACGCCGCCTTTCCACTTGTTCATGGC
>CAYZYB010000106.1:0-9720 GCA_964481505.1 uncultured Planctomycetaceae bacterium
GATCGACCGGGCTGTGGATGAACGATTGGCTTAGAACCAAACCTGTACACCCAGCATGGCTCCCTGCAATGGTACGGATCCGATGGTACGATAGTCGTAGCCTCCAAAGACTTCGAATCGGTCGGAGACAAGCCCCGCTTTTCCCTGCACGTGAAATGTTTCTGCATCGCCAATTGTGCCCAGGTCAAGTTCGCCGGAAAGGATGAGTGGATCGATCGGAAACAGATCAATTTTTGCCGTGACATTAAACCCATCATCAGTCGCGAAGGCGTCGCCAGGAATGTTGGCTCCCAAACCCGTTCGAACAATGTAGTGTTCTGATTCCGCGATGCGAAACAGCACGTTGATGTCTGTGAAGTGCAGTTCGTCCGTCAATCCATCACCACGGTCTTCGATGTAGGAATCCCATTTGAAGTCGATTCCGAATCGCGACGAATGTTCTGCCAGAACTCCAAAGCCGCGGCGATCCAGCCGCTCAAAGTTGCTGCCGTATTCGAATAACGCGCCAATGACCGTGATGAAGCGGTCGATTATTGCTTGCCGATCTTCTTCATAAAACGCAGCAGGATAGGGTAGGCGGGATCGTCCATTTGACCGTGGTTGTAGCCATCCAGTTCGTGGAGTTCTGTGTTGGGATGACCGACAACCTGCATCATTCGCCAAAGGTAAGCGTTTTCTTCGTATCGTCCGAGCATTTCCAGGTCGCGATCGCCGGTGATCAACAGCAGGGGAGGGCAGTCTTTGCGGACGTGAAACAGCGGCGCCATGTTGTCGACGATGGGTTGTTTTCCGTCGATGCCACGTTCTTTACGAACGGTGAAGTGAGTGATCGTGTGGCCGCTGAATGGGATTAAACCGGCAATGTCATCAGCTTCAATGCTGTGTGCCGCCAGCCAGCGTTTATCAAGACCGACCATGCTGGTCAGGTAGCCACCAGCCGAATGCCCGCTGACGAAGATTCGTTTGCTCGACCCACCATAGTTTTCGATATTGCGGAACGTCCATGCGACGGCTGCTGCCGCGTCTTCGATATAGGCTGGCGCTTTGATTTTGGGATACAGTCGATAGTTCACGGCGACGACCGCGACGCCTTGATTCTGCAATTCCTTCGGCACAGAACGGTTACCGCTGGTCAGTCCGCCACCGTGAAACCATACCACCGTGGGGAAGTCTTTGATGTCTGTTGGATAGTAGACATCGAGCCGGCAGCGTTCTTTCATGTACGGTGTGAGGTCGTCGCCGGTGCGGTACGCGATGTCTTCGACTTTTTTGTGTTTTTCAACGACGAGGGTGGCCACCTGGGCATCGACGCTGTTCGCGAGAAACAGAAGGAGAAGAGCGATGTGCACGGCGTTGATGTTCACGGTGGAAAGTCCGGGGCAGGGCAGAAGGTTGACGAGTGGCATGCTGCGTTTGGATATCAGTGTACTCACCGATGCAGTCACGGACAGGGTTCCATCCGTGCCACTTGGCGGTTTGCAGAACTTCGATGTGAAGGCGAATGGCCGCTATTCGCGACTGAGTCGGTTCCAGCGGTTCACGATTTCAATTTCGATCGGCAGCAGTACGAACAACCACAACCACATCAGGTTGACGAACACGCCAAGCCAGACTCCCCATGGAATGCCGTTCAGTTCTGCTGTTGCCCGTGTAATATGTGTCAGGCCCAAAGCTGCCGCTCCGATGCAGGTAAAACTGACGGCGGTGACGCAGGCGGCAATCGGCAATGCCGCCCAACGGACATAAAGAGACAACAGCACGGTCAGGTGCGTCATGAGCGAGATCGCGATGATCCAGCCAAAGATCGTTCCCTGAATGTCGTTGATGTTCAGGATGGCCCGCCTGTCGTAACAACAAAGGAAAGCCATCGCCAACACCACTGGAATCAGAGCAATTGCGCAGCTTCCCGTTTTTTGCAGCAGCAGCAGCGGCGTGGGAATTGGCAGCATCTTGAGTGAGCCCACTGCGGATTGACGCACTTCCTGAAAAAGGCTGTTGGATGCGTACAGGACCATTTCGACGGTCAGCAGAACGGCCAATGTTCCGAATGCAGCGCGGACCAGTTCGCCCGACATCCATTCGCCGCTGTTGGGGTGTTCCAGTTTGTGGAACCACGCGAATCCGACCAGCAGTAGCGCGTAGCCGAAGGCCTTGATGATTAAAAATGATTTTCCGCCTGTGAAGAACAGAAAATCCTTCCACACCATCGCCCAGCTCCAGCAGCGCCCAATGGTGAAACGGCGAATACCGGCGGAAGTGCCGTGAGTGTTGTCTTCTACTGGTTCCGTGTAGCGGTTGAACATCAGCACGCTAAGCACGAACAACACACCACCAATCACAATGCTGCGCCAGAATTGTGCGGCCACGAGGCTGACAGCCGTGGGAGAAGTGAAAATTTCATGCAGCCGAATCGTTACCGATGTCAGTTGCTGTTCGTCGTGGAGGCTTTTGCAGATGGCAAGAGCTTTCGGGGACAGCCACCACACGCCGGTGAGTTTGGAAAACGCCAGCAGGATCGGGGCGGACGCGAAGAACAGCAGTAGAACGGTCGTCGCCAGCGTGGCCGCTCGACCAGACGTGCTGCATTTCACAGAACAAAACAGCGCCAGGTTGGCGACAAGGCAAAGCCAGGCAACAAGTGCCAGATAAGCGGCGATGACCTGTTGCCAGGTGACGCCGCCGAGAGTGATTGCCAGAAACGTAAACGGCAACTGAATCAGCAGCAGCATGAGTGCGCTGATAAGACGTGAGGTGGACTTGCTGAGCACGATCGCCAGCGGTGAGACGCCTGCCAGCCGGAGCAGGGCCAGTGTGCCGGAGTCTTTTTCTTCTGTGACTGCAGACACGAAATAGCTGATGGCAGAAACGGAAATCAAAATGACGTTCAGGCTGCAGATCCATTCGAAGAAAGACAAGCCCGGCGACATTCCGGCCAGCGAATGCCCCCATGCCGAAAGCACGGCCAGCAGCATGAAACCACAGAATCCGGCGCGAACAATGTGTGGGTAGATTGACCGTGAATCTGATCGTAACGACCAGTTAAACAGCGTTTGCGTTCCGCTGATCATGACCGCACTCCCTCCGTCGTGAGATCCATGAACGCCTGATTCAGTTGTTTGCGGCGTTGGCTGAAGGACAGAATGGGAACGCCCAGACCGATGATGGCGGTCAGGACAATGTTGGAATCACTGGCCGGATCAAGTTCAAGGTCGAATTCTCCTGTCGAACCGTATTCCGGGACCGTCGCAGTCATCACGCCGTCCAGTTGTTGCAGTTGTTCTGTCATGTCTTCCGGAGGCTGAGCGAACCGGACGTTGAAGCGTGATGTTTCGTCGGTATTGTCGAGCAACGCGTCCATCGGGCCACTGAAACGGATGTGGCCGCGGTCGATGATCGTGACGCTGTCGCAGAGTTCGGCGAGTTCTGACAGGATGTGGGAACTGATAAAGATCGTTTTTCCCATCCGACGAAGTTCGCGCAGGATGTCCATGAGTTCGATACGAGCACGTGGATCGAGCCCGCTGGCAGGTTCGTCCAGCAACAGCAGATCCGGATCATGCACCAGAACTCGCGCCAGGCTCACTCGCTGCAGCATGCCTCGCGAGAGCCCACTGATGAGATCATTGCGACGGCCGTCCATGTCGGTGAGTGTGAGTACGTCGTTGATCACCTGATCTCGCTGCGCCATGTTCAGGCCGTAGGCTGCAGCAAAGAAGTCGAGGTATTCGAAGACCGTCATCTGTCGATACATGCTGAAATGATCGGGCATGTATCCGATACGTTCACGAACTGTTGTGGCTTCTGATCGGACGCTGTGGCCAAACACGCTGACTTCACCCCAGTTTGGTTTTAGCAGTGTGCAGATGGTCTTCAGTGTCGTCGTTTTTCCGGCTCCATTGGGACCGACAAACCCATGAATGGTCTGTGGCATCACGGCGAACGACACCTGATTCAATGCCTGATGGCCTTTGAAAGCGTGGGTGAGTTCACTGACCGAAATCGCCGGAACGGTGTTGGCATCGTAGGTTGGTGACATAGTGTTTTGAGGCGTTTGAGGTCTGTTGCGCGGGGGAGAGAAATGTTCTTTGATTACTCGGGGGATGATTGAGCCTGCAGAGACATGTCTTTCGTAAACAGGATGTGTCCGAAACGTTTTACGGATGCACTTACGTCGACGTCGAATTCTTCCGGGACGCTGGTGTAGACGAACAGTCGAATGCGGTCAGGCGGAAGTTCAAAGTTGGCAGCCGTGTCGACCAGATCATCAATCAGGCTGCGGTTGACCAATTCAGGCAGAGAAGTGTCGTAGAAAACTTCTTCTTCGGTCCGTCGGTCAGGTTCATTTGTATTGGGCTGCCATGAGAAGCGTGGGTCGAATTGAAATCTTGGCTGACAGAACGTGGCAAGGCGTTTGCGGGCTCCATACAGTGCCAGCTGCTTCGTTTTTTCGTTGAATCGCATTTCGTAAATGCTGCGTTTGTAGAGCACAAAGTACTGTGTTGTTTTGCTCACGGGAAAATTTTTACCCGGACTGATTCGAAGCGTGACCAGGTTTTCGCTACCCACGTTGGCGTTCGCAATTTGCAGATTCCACGGTTTGGCGGCAACGCGTCGTCGACTGACGAAGGCCTGCGATGAATACGGTGGGATTCTCATGCGAGCTTCGCTGTTGTTGCCGGGTGTGACTTTCGAATCGTCTTTGCTGTCCTTGTCTGCAATCGAAAGCACCATTTGCTGATCGCTGGTCGTGGCAGAGTACGTGTCCCCGGATGTCACGAACAGTGTGTTCCATTGAAACACGTCCCAGTGCTGATTGTCTTCGGCGCGAGCGACGGCCAGAGTTTGGAGACTGGTTGTTTCGTCGTAGCCGCGGCGGCCAATCACCAGAAACAGCAGACTGAACAGCACGGCCAATCCAACGATCGCTCCATAGGTCGACAGGAAGTCGCGGTCTTTTTGTTTCGAAATCAGAAAGCAGCCGGGAAAGATGAGGCCGATGTAGCACAGAGCGAGGAAGAAAATCAGCCACCAGGAATGTTCTGGTTGCGTCAAATCACGCATGCCACGGAACAGCGTTTCGTTTGTCGCCCACGAATCGATAGGAATCAGATTATTCAGGCCGCGGCCCTGTGCCGCCTGGTTTTGTTTTCCGAGTTCGTCTTCCAGAAATGGATCTCGGCCCTTGCTGACTTCGTTGACCACGGCCGCTTTTACGATTTGTTCTGTGAGAGCGCTGCGGCGAATGGCGTGTCGAACCACAACACCCTGTCCAAAGTTGTAACGACTCAGCGGCTGATTCAATTCGGCCAGCACTCCCGAAAATCGCGGGAATTCGCCACGGCTGTCGTGCAGCAAATGTACTTGGCCTCCCAGCTTCAGCCACGACGCAAAAGCCTGCTGTCGGGGCAATTCCCAGTCGGGTTCGTGATCCAGAAAAACGGTATGCAGACCCACGGTTGCAGAGACGTATGGTGGGAAAATGTTCTCCGGCAGGAACTTCACAGAGGCCGGGAGATTTCTGACGGCGTCTTCTCCCAATAGCACGACCTGGGGCCAGGCTTTTTCATCTGCCGTATCTTTTTGCGCGACGGCTCGCGCCTGTAGGAATGCTTTTCCGATTGGGTGATCAACGTACTTGTCCCCGTCATAAACCGTCAGTTGCCATTCGTTTTGATAGTCCTGCCCAATATAAGGATAGAACTGGACCCATCGGCGACCAGTGGCAGCAATGAATGTTTGTTCTGAGTACTTCGCGCCCAACGGCTTTCCACCAGCTGTGACTTGTTGCAACGAAATCGCGGCGTCAATGGCGTCTTCTGTCTGATTGTCCAGCAGGATCGAAAGCGGGTTAAACTGCCCCGGCTGCACGCGTCCGTTGAACCCCCAGATAACGTCGACGGCTTTCAACTGCGGTCCGCGAGACTGTGCAGTGGCGGAGTTTGTACTTAGCAGGCAGCAACAGGCAACCAGCAACGTCACGAGAGTCTTCTGTGGCTGACGTCTGATTGAAGGACTTAATCTGGAATCAGTCAGGATCACAACGCGCTCTTTCGGAGGTCGGAGTTGTCGTTGATGTCGTCGATAATTCGTTCGGGCGAGATAGCAGTGCCGGCATCACGTCGCTGTAGCAGGCGACCGGCCGCACTACGGACGATGAAGCGCACCAGCAAACCCGCACCGCCGTAAAACAGCAGTGTGACCATGGCCCACAGCAAATAGGGAGACTGTTCTGCGTCGCGGCGCCGCGCATAATAATTCGTCTGTTGCCAACCGTTATTCAGGAATTCTTCCAATGCGTAGGGCAGACTCACCGGCGACAGTTTCGAAATAATGGAACTGTAGCTGGTACCTAAAATATCCAGCGCCAACCGGGGGACGATCACCCAGATGCCAAACAAAGTGAAGCAGGTCAGGACGGCCTTCGTTTGCGAATGCACCTGCAGACCTACGACCATCGACAGCCATGCGATAAGCCGCAGCAGGACGAAACAGCTAAAGAGGCTGAGTCCGAAATAGGTCACAGCGATCGATGCCGAAGGACTCATTTTCAGCAGCATGTGTGTGAAGTTGACTGTCAGTACGGGTATAGCCGAACAATTAACAGCCGTTTCATGCCGAGGAATTTCTGGTCCACAATCTCGATCGTGGTCATTGGTGTCGCCAGCAGCGGTTCGATCGTCTGATTGGATCGTTCTGATGTAAACAGAGTGGCTCCTTTCACCATCGTCACCACCGCGGCCAGAATCCAGACGACGGCCTGCAACACATAAAGCCCTACATAGCTGACTCGTGCAGAATCAATGGCCGCATACGCGCATATCAACAGAGTTGGGAATTCCAGAGCCACGAGCACTCGAATGAGGTATCGCAGTTTGCCGAGCGATTTTTTGTTTTGCTCACGCCACACGACCGGATCATCTTCTGGTATGTAGTTTTTTTCGTTTACAATCATGATCCCGCCGGTGGTGCGGTCGTTGACTTGCTTGAAGAACGTATCCATGCCACGGAAGAGTTTCATCATCATTGACGACGGTGTCACAAATGCACGTCTGACGACGACAGCTCGGGCCAGCAAAAGGCAGATCGCAGTCGTGACCAGTGACCACAGCGAACCGGACAACATCCACAGCCATCGTGGTAGCGGCGCATTCGGGGCGAACAGTCCCAGTTTGCCAAGATAGAGCTGCACAAACAGTGCGGTTTCCGTTGTCGGTTGCTGTGGTGTGATGCTTAGACTGCTGCGCCAGACAGCAGACGGCACGAAGGTTTCTATCCGAAGACTCAGCGAAAACACGGCCAGCAATCCCGTTATCACGTAGGACACCGTGAATGCCGTCACGGTTGTGGCAAACCATGTCGAACACAGAATGCTGATACTGGCGAACAACAGGCATTCCGCGAACAACAGCCACAGTGTTCCCAGCAACCCGCCCGTATCCACTCCCCCCAGCGAATACACGTGCGCAAGAATTGGAAACGTCAGTGCCAGCAGGGTGAGCATCGGCACCAGGCGACTGAGAAATTTTTCGGCGATGATTGTGCCGGGGGAAAGTCGTGTCAGCAGCAGCGTGCCAAACGTATTGCTTTCTTTTTCTGCTGTAACGGCTGCACAGCACAGTGCCGGGATCAACAGTTGAATGGCGAAGAAAAGCTGAGGGGTGATGGCATCGAAAACTTCGCCGCCTATCCCCATAAATCGTGTGGCAATATCGACAGCACCGCCCCGTGATCGTTGCAGGTGAACTGCCATGATGTGCTGATATGCGGCGAAGGTGAAGTACAGAATTACGACCGCCCCGACAACGCGTACGATGTACGTGCGGCGACGATTGGCGAGCTCGGTGAGCTCCCGTCTGAGCAGTGGTAATTCCGGAATCCAGCTCACGCCGTCCTGCCCTCCGTCAGTTTCATGAAGGCCGTTTCCATGTCCATGGCTTCCGGCTGGAACATCGTGATACGTGCTTTTTCTTCGACAAGTGCCTGATGGAAATCAGCAATCGACAAGACATCTTCCTGTAGCCGCACGGCCCAGCGATCGACCTGAATCTCGACAGAATCGACACCCGCAATGCTCTTCACACGGTCTTCCATGTCATCGGGAGCGTCTTCGAATCGCATGTGAATGATGCGCTTAAGCTGCAGCTGCTGAAAGATGTCGTTCAGCGAACCTTCGGCCACCATTTCGCCCGTTTCAATGATGCCGATGCGGGTGCACAGCTGGCTGAGTTCGTGAAGTATGTGACTGCTGATCAGGATCGTCTTGCCCATCTCTTTCAGGGCCTTCAGCAGTTCGCGGACTTCAATTCTGGCGCGAGGATCCAGACCGCTGGCAGGTTCATCCAGCAGTAGTAGATCCGGATCGTGCAGCAGCACGCGAGCCAAAGCGAGTCGCTGTTTCATACCGCGCGACAGGCCGTCGACGGGGGCTTTGGCTTTGTGTGTGAGGTCGGTGAGTGACAGGACGTCGTCGATGATGCCTTTGCGTTTGCGAACGGGCAACTTGTAGGCGGCGGCGAAGAAGTGCAAATATTCGAGTGCCGTCAGATCTTCGTAGACGCCAAAGAAGTCCGGCATGTAGCCAATCCTTTCGCGCACTTCCTGTGGCTGACTCAAGACATCCAGCCCGCCGACGCTGGCCTGCCCGCGAAAGTTAGGTTGCAGAGTGGCCAGCACTCGGATTGTCGACGATTTGCCGGCACCGTTGGGGCCAATGAATCCAAACACTTCTCCTTTGGGAATCGAGAGACTGATTCCCTTCACAGCTTCGAACTTCCCGTAGTTGACACGAAGATCGCGTACGTGGACAGCGAGAGGTGGTGTCATGAATGTGTTCCGCAGAATCTGTTAGAATTTCGAAGAGACTGTGCCATTTACTGCGAGGATTTTGTCGAAATGCGAAGCCGTTCTTCATCCTGAAGAAACAGCTTGCGAACGATTTTTGTCTGCGATTGTTGTCGCACGGCCACAATCAGCAACCATTGGTTGGGATCAGAAGGATCGTGTATTGGCAGGTCCTCCAGCGAAGCGGCTCCATGCGGTGACACTTGAGAAACGATGCTGAAAAAGTCGCGTGTGCCGTTCCTTTGTGAGGCATCGAGGATTCCCACGGCAAGTGATGCTGTCGCCGGTTGTACTCGGTTTTGCCATCCAAACGAATTGTCTCTCCACCATGTTCGGGCGATTGCCATGGCACCGTGAGTAAACAGAAAGCCGCGCTGCGGAAACAACGGCATCGCCTGAGTTCCGTTCAGCACGACAGCATCAATTTCGGTACCATCGTTGTGAAGTCCTGTCAGCTGATTACGCAATCGCTTTCGACCATCGTCTGTCATGATCATGGAGAAGTCGTTCCATGAAATTTCAGGGATCTCTGTTTCGGCTGGCGTGATGGTCATGGATCGTGTCATCTGCGGTTCCCACTGTCGCAGCTTAAGAGTGGTGTTGCAGGATTGCGGAAATCGCCCGGCGTAGTGAATTTTGGGCATGGTCTGCCCGGACGTTTGCTGCATCGTCGACGTATTGCCGGAGCTTATGATTGTCTTTGCTGGAACCGTGAACGTGTTCTTGAGCTCTTCGGTGTAGTCCTTTTGTTGCCCGAGAAAATGCAGCCGAATATCAGTCTGTCTCACGGGACGACCGTCGTCGACTACGTCAACGATTGTCAGTTGTCCGCCGGTTTCGCTGCTGGCCATATACTGATGTGCAATGTAGATCGTGATT
>CAYZYB010000107.1:0-9703 GCA_964481505.1 uncultured Planctomycetaceae bacterium
CATTATTCCCGTAGAACATAATGCTCAGAATTCTCCCCACGACCCTCTTCGCCGTACTCACAATCGCAGCCAGTCAGAGCCGCGCAGCCGACTGGACTCAGTACCGTGGCGCTCAGGGGGATGGCGTTTCTGCAGAAGTCATCCTCAGCACAGACTGGAAAGCAAAGCCGCCGAAGGTGTTGTGGAAGTCTCCCACGCCGCTCGGGTTCAGTTCGATGGCCGTTGCCGATGGGCGAGCCTTCACGATTGTTGCGCGCGAAGCCGCTGGTGGTGAAAAGCTCGAATTCTGTATTGCTCTGAATGCCGAAACGGGCAAAGAAATTTGGGCCGTGCCGCTTAATGCGAGTGACTACGGGCACGATGGTGGCAACGCTGGTGCGCGAGACAACAAAGGTGGTGATGGCCCGCGTTCGACACCAACCGTCGATGGCAACCTTGTGTTCGTTTACGACTCCCACATGGTGCTGACATGTCTGAATGCAACAGACGGCAGTGTGGTTTGGAAGCACGATGTCGTCGGTGAATTTGAAGGTCGGAAAATCAAATGGCTCAATGCGACATCACCGATTTTGGCAGGTGACGCCGTTTGTGTCGGCGGCGGTGGCAGTGGTCAGACGTTTCTTGCGTTCAACAGGAACAATGGGGAATTGATTTGGAAGAGTGGAGATGAAACGATTACGCATGCCACACCGCGTTTGGCAGAGATCGGTGGGACTCAGCAGATGATTTTCTTCGCGCAGTCGGGGCTTGTTTCGTTGACCCCCGGTGACGGCAAAGAACTTTGGCGAGCCGAGTTTCCGTTCAGCGTGTCGACTGCTGCGTCTCCGGTTGTGGCGGGCAATCGCGTATTTTGCTCGGCCGGATACAGTGTGGGTTCTCAGGTAGTTGAGGTGTCGGCGAATCAAAAGGTTGAGAAACTTTGGTTCCAAAAGAACAAACTGATGAATCACTGGAGCACACCTGTGGCTCACAACGGTTACCTGTACGGCATTTTCGAATTCAAAAAGTACGGGCACGCTCCATTGCAGTGTGTTGAAATTGAGACCGGTGAGATCAAATGGTCGACTCGCGGCTTCGGTCCGGGCAACTGCATCCTTGTGGGAGACAAGCTGGTTGTGCTGTCCGACGCCGGGGAAGTCGTACTGGTTTCGGCGACACCGGAAAAGTACGAAGAGCTCGGTCGCGTCAAAGCCATTGAAGGCAAGTGCTGGTCGACGCCCGCATTCAGCAATGGCAGAATCTACGTACGCAGCACCGAAGAAGCCGCCTGTCTTGTGGTGAACTGATGGTCAATGAACGTGGCGATAACGGACAGATTCGTTCGTGTTTTTTGCTCGTGGCACCCATGTTCCCCATGGCTGGTCGGGACTATCTCTGTCATTGAGTCTCGCAACGCAATTTCACAGAAACCGACGTCTTGCCGCATGCGCTTCCCTTTAATTAGGCAGGATATGCACACTATTTCCGGTTGAGATGCCCCACAATCTGGGATTCGCTGAGGAAAATGCTGCCTCCCAATGTGAATAGTTTAGTGGGAATGGGTACTTTGTTTTGCTGCGGATGCCCGATCCTGCTGACTTGGACCGCGACGTCCGTTTTTGGTTTGCCAAAGTCATGTGTTGCTCGGCAAGATGACAGCAGGGCTGCGACACATGTCTGTTTCGTAGCTCCAGAAAGAGAACAGCAGACTCTCACCAATCGTATGAAATGTATTTTGCCTGGAATATGGCGGCTTCTGAAGTAGCGTTCCTGCAAATTAATCGTCGTTATGAAACGCGTTGACATTCTGTACTTCGAAGCGTCCTCCGGGCATAAGTCTGCGGCCGAAGCCTTGCGGTACGGTCTGGAGGAACAGTATCCGGATTGGTCGATTCGTACGATCGACCTGCGTGACGTGCTCCGCTGCCAGACACGCCTGTTGGATTTCATTTACACCAATGGAGTCAACTTCTTTAATTGGTGCATGAAGCGGGAGAAGTACTTCTTTTTTTCAACGTGTATCCGGCTCTGGATCATTTTTGCCCGGATGAACACGACGTGGGCTTCGCTGCGTTTTCTGTTGAGATGGACGGCAGATTTTTGGCGAGATGCTCCACCGGACGCCGTGATTTCAGTCACGCCGATGAAGCACACGATCGTTTATGAAGCTGCAAGACTTTTGAATCCGGCTGTGAAGTGCATTACGATTCCAGTGGACTATCGTGAGATGACGCCGGGTTACTGGTTTCAGCCTGCGGTACCTCAACACTATCTTGTTGGGTGCAGTCGTCTTCGCCGAGAAGCATTGGAAAGCGGGGTTCCGGCTTCGGACGTTACAGAATTAAGCGGGATGATTATTGATCCGCGTTTTTATGATACGGAGCCGATTGATCGTGACGAATTACTGTCGTCGATGGGGCTTGATCCCTCATTGCCGACGGGCGTGATATCATTCGGCGGTCAGGGCACCGTGAACGTCCTGCGATGTGCCAATCGTATTGTTGAGCAAAGGATGGACGTCAATTTAATCTGTCTTTGCGGACGAAATGCGGACCTGCTGGAGTCTGTGAAAAAGATTGAATCGAAGCATCCGGTTGCCGCGCTCGGATTCACTGCGGCTCCGCCTGTCGACGTGCATCGTGTTGCCGACTTTCTGATCGGAAAGCCCGGGACGATGACACTCACTGAGGCACTGATTACCGACACTGCGTTCGTATTTATTAAGAGTTGTGGGCTGGATATCGTTCAGGGGGCCAACGAAGATTGGATTTTGGAAAATCGGATCGGAGTTCAGGCTGACAGCCCGGAAGTGGTGGATTCTGCTATCCAAAAGGTACTAAACAACCGGGAAGTATCGCGTAGAATCACCGAATCCAGGCATCAGGGCGTTTTCGACGCGGTTGCTGAGATTGGAAAAAACGTTGAGTCAGCGAGAAGAGACCGAAAGGTCAAGAGGCGAATGTCAGAGACAGCAACTGTCTGATGATAACGACAGGTTCGTTTTCATTAGGACGTTGCCCCGATAGTATTGGTAATTGAGTACAGCTGTTTGACGCAACGTGTGTCGCGCACAATTAGATTCAGAGTTTGCCCGTGACCGAACTATTTCCGGCTCCACTATCTGCCTTTGAGCAATATCTGCTCTTTGATAACCGGGCTTCGTTTCCGCTTGATTTCTTCGTGAATCTGGAGGTCGAGGGCACACTTGATGTTGTATGTCTTGAAACAGCCTTCCGCGAGGCGCTGAAGAGTCACTCGCTACTTGCTGCCAGTGTTTTTCGCAAAGGGCGCCGTTTTTTCTGGAGAGCGTCTGATCAGGAGCCTTCGTTCGAATCACATCAGAGCGATCAGTCATTCGAAAAAACGGCGATTGATATTTTTTCTGAGCCCGGCGTGCGGATGTACGTGATTCGAAGGCCGGACTGTTATGAACTGATATTTCAGTTTCATCACAGTGCCACTGACGGCCTTGGAGCGTTCGGGTTGATTAGTGATGTGCTTCTGAAATATGCCGGCGAGTTTGACGGCACCGTACAGTGTCCGCCACGCGATGTTGCGAAGCTGGCGGACCGTTATCTGTGCGGCTATCACTCAGAGTCTGTTTGGAGCAGAGTTGTCAAGACCACGAAGGGGTTGTTGGGAACTCGCGAATTCCTCGGTGCGAAGATTGCTCCGGTCGTCGCCCACGAACCGAACATCGATCAGCCTCGTAACGCCGCTGATTTTCCTCGCTATCTTTCCCACGAATTCACGGCTAACGAAACCGATGCTTTAAAGCGTCACGCAAAGTCCAGGGGCGTATCTCTAAATACCCTTCTGATCTGCGATGCGTTTATCGCGGTCGATCGTGCGAAATCTCGATTCGAATGCTATCGCCAGGATGAATACATCCGGATTGCTGTGCCAGGAAACCTGCGTGCCACGCGAGTGAATGATGGAATTCCGGCCGCGAACTTCTTCAGCATGACTTTTCCGGTCAGGAATCCGAGTCAGATTAAGGACCATGACGCACTCTTGCGGTCTGTTCACAAAGAAGTGCAGGACGGCCGGAAGTGCTTTTACTTTGCGACGTTTTATCTCTGCCTGAAAGTTGTCCGCAAATTGCCAGGGTTGCTGAAACGCATGGTGAACGTCGCTCATTGCCAGACGACGCTTCTTCTGACAAACCTCGGAAGGGCGATTTCTGAGTTTCCACGAGAGAGCGCCGACTCACCGATCAAATTTGGCGATGCGGTGGTTTCACAAGTGGAGATCGTGGCGCCCATGCGACCGTATCAGTCGATTGCCGTGTCGACACTTGAGTATTCCGGGAGACAAATTGTCACACTTTCGTACGATCCTCGCGTGCATTCTGATGCTGACGCGGAAGATCTTCTGAAAGACTTCGCGAGTCAGCTTCAGGACCGATTGGTTGTCGCAGAGACGTCGGCTGTTTCTGTGAGCTAACGTTTATTCTCCAATGATCTTCACCAGAATGCGTTTACGTCTTTTGCCGTCGAATTCGTAATAGAAGATGTGTTCCCATGGGCCCAGATGCAGCTTTCCGTTGGTGATTGCTACAACAACCTCGCGACCCATCACCTGCCGCTTGTGGTGAGCATCAGCGTTGTCTTCTCCCGTGCGATTGTGGTGATAACGTTCCGGCGAGGCGTCAAAGGGAGCCAGTTCTTCCAGCCATTTGTCGTAATCACGATGCAGGCCCGATTCATTATCGTTGATGAAAACAGATGCCGTAATGTGCATCGCATTCACCAGCACAAGCCCCTCCTGAACACCAGATTCGGCCACAAGATCGGCAACATCCTCATGAATCGAAACAATCATCCGCCGTTCCGGAATCTCCATCCATAGTTCTTTGGTCAGTGATTTCATTGTGACTTCCAGTCTTGAGTGATTGCGCGTCGGCGTATTCTTGCAGGAATGCGAACAGCAACGGAACAAGATACGTCCCGTGGTCGTTGGCAGTTTGCTGATTTGATGTGTTTAGGCAACCCGACGCGTCAGCGAGGGACGAAGAACATTACGCTTTCCATTATAGATTCCTCGGTGACGCGCCGCCTAATGAATGTGCCCGACCAACAAACCGGTAATGGCTTCGGACTGCGGCACAATGTTAGGAATCGTTCTTCTGTTTCCGTGGTCGACCGCGCGGAGTGACCGTGCTTTCCAGGCCGAGTTGTTTGATTTTCTTTGATGCCCAGGTCTCGTCTCCAAACGGACATCCACGCTGGACGCATCGTTGCAGAGCCTCGTATTCAGCTTCCGTCAGCGACTGGTTCACATGATCCAGCCAGCCACGCTTTCGGGGCAACGACCATGCACTGAGCATCGCTTTGTCGACGGTTGTGCCATGCAGCCAACGATAAAGGCTGTTCCACCGCCATCGGTCGGCACTTTTCACAAGGTTCGCTTTGAGTGCATTTCGTTCAACGTAGCGGCAGACGGTATAGAAGTGCTCGTCATCCTGAATTGGAAAGGATTTGAACCGCCCCTGATAAACGTGTCCGGATCCGGTGCTCTGCCGATGGGCATGCCAGCGTTGCGTGTGCGTGAGCGTCAGCCATCCCGTGAATTCGGAAAGCTGTCCGTCGAATTCCGGCCATGCGACAAGATGCCAGTGATTCGGCATCACGCAATAACTTAGCAGCCGAATCCCCGAACGTTCCACGGCTTCGGAAAGGACTGTTTCAAACGCAACGTAGTCCTCATCTTTTTCAAAGATGGTCATCCGAGCATTCGCTCGGTTCAAAACATGGTAGATCAATCCACCCTTGGCTACTCGTTTTGGTCGTCCCATGGCTGAAAGTGTACGGAAAACAGTACTATTCGTCAATAAAGGTGCCTGACACCTTTAATCCCTGACACCTTTAATCCCCCTCCCCCTGTCAATTTCAAAAAGCTCGGTTGAGTCATGCCCAACAGATGGACAGCAGTGACGGGAAAAGGCCGATGGGATCTGTAATCACTCTCCCGGTTCGTCGAGTGATTCCAACATTTCTATCGCCTCCGATTCTGCCGATGTGTCGGGATAGTTGGTGATAACTCTGCGGAGAACCAAGATGGCACGATCGCGATTTATGGGGTCAGACAGCAACTTCCTGGCCTTTTCGAGTTCTTCAACCGACGGTGGGAAGATTTCGCTGTGTGCAAATTGCCATCCAAACCACTTATGGCGACGGATCGAAAACCGTCCACGAGGTTCATTGAGACTCAGAATCCAATACGACCTGCAACATTCTGGATCGAGCTGATGTGGTAACTCGCCAACATGTTCCACGAACCTTACTGGTTCGTTCAGGGGAGGGGTTAAACGCTCAAACACTTCTTGTGCGGCAGAATCCGGCGTTACTACTTCGATGGATCGAAGCGATTCGTATCCAAATACGGCACCAAACGACACGAGAAGGACAAGTGGCAACCACAAATGAAGCGACAAATAACGGGCGGTCGCCCCATTCCTGTGAATACGCGCGGTAGCGATTCCGGGGATCGAAACCGAAACAATGATCGCAAGAATCCACGCATGACGATAGAACCAGTGTTCGTTGTCTCCGATCACCAATGCCCATGCGAGCAATGGAAGCGCCCAAACGAGCCATATGAATAATGACGTGGCCTCAACAATAAAGCGAATGCAAAGAGACCGCCGTTGTGGTTTCACTGGCTCGCCACGAGATGACCACGGAGACACCGCATGAATGATAAGTGCAGCGCACACAACAAATGAAGCGATGCCAATCCAGGACGTTAGTTGTGTCATTGCAAGCGTCAGCATCGTCTCACCGACTTTCACGAAAGATCGACCAGGATTACTGGGTTACCCACCTGTTGTTCCACACGAAGCAGGTGGCTACCTTTTTTGGGAAAAATAAAGGTGTCAGGAACCTTTGTTCATCTTTCTTGGCCTCCCTCTTGGAATGATCGTGCTTTCGAGCCCCAGTTGTCTGATCTTTCTGGCATTCCACTGGTCGTCGCCGAACGGGCAGCCACGTTGCACACAACGCTGCAGTGCTTCGTATTCGAGTTCCGTCAAGGGTTCATTAACATGTTGCAGCCAGCTGCGTTTTCTGGGTAGCGGCCACGCGGAAAGCAACTCCTTCTCCGCCGCTGATCCGTGCAGCCAGCGGTACAGACTGCTCCATCGCCATTGATCCGCACTCTTAACCAATTTGCCCTTCAGAGCATTCCGTTCCACATAGCGGCAAACAGTGTAGAAGTGTTCATCATCCTGAACAGGAAATGACTTGAACCTCCCCTGATACACATGGCCGGAACCAGCACTGTGCCGATGAGCATGCCAGCGTTGCGTATGCGTCAATGTTAACCAGCCCGTGAAATCCGACAGCTGTCCATCCTGCTCGGGCCACGCCACAATGTGCCAGTGATTTGGCATCACGCAATAGCTCAACAGGCGAATGCCTGATCGAGCTACCGCTTCGGCGAGCACGGTTTCAAAGGCAACATAGTCCTCGTCCTTTTCAAAAATCTTCATCCGAGCGTTCGCTCGGTTAAGAACGTGGTAAACTAATCCACCTTTGGCTGCGCGTTTTGGTCGTCCCATAATCCGACAGCATACATAGTGACACCAACACTGTCAATATAAGGTTCCTGACACCTTTTTTAACCTCAATCCACCTTTGGCTGCGCGTTTTGGTCGTCCCATAATCCGACAGCATATATAGTGACACCAATACTGTCAATATAAGGTTCCTGACACCTTTTTTAACCTCGAAAGGAAAAGACCGAAGTTTCGGTCACTCTGAGGAGTCATGCCATGGATGTGATAGGACCTGCGATTTACAGTTCAAGCCCTTGTTCTTTTGGCTATTGCCTGTCTGCTTGACGACAAGGTCCACCGCATGCTGCTTGAATTCGTCCGGAAATGTGCGTCGGTCTCGCTTCGATTTCATTGAAATTTGGGCCTCCTGAATGAAGTCTGCTGAATCATTCCGGGGTCTGCCAATCATGGGCTACCATAATTTGCGGTGGCTGACGTTCGTGAAGTCATTGGGCTGACATCCGGATTCAGATGTCGTAGATGAAAATCGAATTTGTGATGTGCGTCACGTTTGCCAGTGTGGGTCCATGCTTGCCGCTGGATTTTGCTACTTAATCCCCCAGCTTTTGGTGGATCGAGACGATTCTCCACTGGTTAAGCTTCTCGATCCACGTTTCTTTTGTCAGAGATTTGGTAAATCTCTGCCGAAAATCGCGTGAATCAGTGGAGATGGTCGACGCTTGGAAAGGTTGGGTGGGACGTACGATGGCTGGCTGAAATTGCTTCTAGCGTTGGGTGATTGGGCTGTTTGGCCTGAATTTGACTGTTGGGTTTGTTTTTCCATCATCGGAAAGGCAGATGTCGTGCCACGTGAATCTTTTCCAGCGAATCGTCACCCGATTTAAAGACACGGGGGTTTCGCTATCTGACGGAAGCCGGTCCAAATCCGTACGACCGGCAGAGTCGGTTCGGGTTGGCGAAACAGGACTTAGCACCTTGAGTCGGTGCGGAGTGCCTCTTTCGGCGGCTTGGCTTTGCTGTTACCGTATTCGTGTGTGAAAATGCGCACATTGTTTGCTTTACAGGCTCTTTTTGTGAACTTTAGGCTGTTTGATTTGGGAAGAATGTCCGTCAGTAACCTGAAGGGATTTGGTCTTTTGAGGGTGGTGCTGCGCGCGACTCTCAGGATGGAATGGCAGACGAACGACTAAAGACGACAACGAGCCGGTTTGAGAAGACGTTTCCGAGCGTTTTGACAGACAAAAGCCCGTCAACGAGGCTATCTGCAGCTTCAATCAGAAATAATTTGTTTACACGATTTACTTGAGTCCCAAGGACGCAAAATGCTGATCTCAACCTGGATTAGGTCGTTTCGAAATCGTCTTCAAGGTCACGCTCGTCGGCCCAATCGCCGCTCGCCCGAGCAGGCGTCGCGAACGCTTGAGCATCTGGAGGCGCGTCACCTGTTGACTGCACCCCTGCTGATCGATGTTCAGGACGAAGGTGGCCGCATCATTTCCGCTGGCCTGGAGATTCAGAACTCGCCGTCGACGCTGGTTCTTGGATTCGATTCCACCCCTGACCTCGACGCAGCCACGATTTCCACGATCACGTTGGAACGTGCTGGTCAGGATGGAGCTTTCGATGGCACCGATGTTGCCGTACCTGTGACAGTGTCGATTGCCGCGGCTGCTCCGAACGATGTTGTGCTGCAGCTCGGTCAAACGCTGCCATCGGATCTGTATCGTGTGAATATTCCCGGCACGCTTGCGAACACAAATGCCGAAGTGTTTAACGCCGGAGCCGCCGGGACATTTGACTTCAGCATTCAGTTGCCGCCTCCAAGCCTGGTGGCCGTGCGCCCGAACGTTGGAGAATTTTTGCAGGACGGCGAAACCCGGAATGTTGCTCCCAATGAACTGACACTTCAGTTTAACTCTGGTCAGATTCTGGATCCTGCTTCGGTTAACATTTCGACGGTGCAGGTTGTGCGTGCGGGGCACGATGGAACGTTCAGTGATGGAAATGAGCAGAATGTCAACATTGGATTCGTAGGCATTGGTGACGTTGCCGAGGAGGTCGTCATTCGCTTTGCGGAGAATCTGCCGGATGATGATTATCAGATCGTTCTCGATGGTACGAGCTTGAGTCCAATTCGCAGCACCTCAGGCGAAACTCTGAACAACGGGACAGACACCACGTTCAACTTCTCGCTGGATCTGGGGG
>CAYZYB010000108.1:0-9607 GCA_964481505.1 uncultured Planctomycetaceae bacterium
GAACCGGAATACTTTTCCAACGTTCTGTGGCGATTGAATCAGGGAGATCTTCGTCGCAAGGCGCTGCAACTGCATTCGTTTCAGGAACTTCGTGACGCCGAATGGCTGGCCGAGTACTTTGAAGATTCTGAGAGAGCCGGACGATCGCCGCGTTTACAGGTTGACCATTGGGCTTACTTCCTGGCTTCGAAAGTACGCGAAGGTAACGAACGAAACAATCCGTCGGACAGTGCGATTGCGTATGCCGACCGTCTGACTTCCAGTCTCACTGAGTTTCTCCAAACCAAAACAGCTCAGGGTCCGCTCCCTGCCTATTCGTCTCCGGATCTGGAAATCACAGCACAGGACCGCGACGTCGCTCACCTGATGAATCGCCAGGGGACGGCCGGTTTTTTGCGAGTTAGCCCCGTCACTGCAACTGTTGATGAGAATTCAGAAGCCGCTTCACCGCAGGACCCGGTCGAACGGTTGCGGTATCATCTTGCAGAAGTTCAGAAGTCGTTTGCTCAGGATGCCCCGGACTTGACTCTGTCCCTGACAGGTATCTCGGTGCTGGAAACGGACGAACTCGCTCACTCGCGCATCGACATGGCCAAAGCAGCTGCCGTTGCATTTGTTCTGGTGGCGGTACTACTGTCGCTGGGCCTGCGAGGCATGCGGCATCCGATGCTGGTGTTGGTCAATCTTGTCAATTCGCTTGCCATTACCTTCGGCATTGTCACGCTGGCGGTCGGGCATTTGAATATTATGAGCATCTGCTTTGTGGCGATCACAATCGGCCTCGGTGTCGACTTTGGCATTCACTTTGTGACTCGGTATCTGCATTTGCGACAGGAACTCTTTGAACTCGAAGAGTCACTGGTACTGACTGGCCGTTCCGTTGGCATGGGAATCTTCACTTCGGCGGCCACGACAGCCATTGCGTTTGGAAGTGCGGTCCTCACTGGATATCCAGGGCTCGCAGAACTCGGAATCATCACCGCACTCGGTGTGCTCGTTTGTGCCTTTCAAACACTTACGTTCCTGCCAGCGCTCATTGCGTTATCCGATGAGCCAGTTGAGATCGACGAACTTCCGGTTCCAATTGACGGAAAAATCTGGCGTAGCGCCGTTGCTGGTTTTCCGCTGACAGCCATCGTGCTGTCGGTGATCGGAATTATCGTTGTGTCATACAACGCGATTGAAATTCACGAAGACCAAACCTTCAGCTTCAAAGTCGGCTACAATTCCGATCTGATGAAGATGCAGGATCATTCGCAGGATTCCGTTCTTGCGGAACGTAAGTTTGCTCGAGCCAAAGATTCGCTGCTTTATGCAGTGGCCCTGGCAGAATCACGCGAAGAAGCAGATGAGCTTCGCGAAAAATTCAACAGCCTGCCGACGGTGGACCGTGTGGTTGACCTCGCCGGAAAGTTGCCTGGACCTCCCAGTGCCGAGAAATCACAGCAGATAAAGTCTCTGCAAGCGGCAGCGGCGGGGTTGCGAAATGCAAGTCCCACTGTTCAGCCTCCGCAACTGGAATCTGCCGTACGACAGCTGAGTTCCCTTCAGGAAAGTCTCGCCGAGTCCTCCGACATCACCGCCAAGCAGGTTTCTGTACGTCTCGGGCGACTCCTCCGTGCTCTCGATCAACAATCCATGATTGATAGTTACCAGCAGTTCTTTGTGCAGTCATTGCTCAATGAATTTCAACAAATATCAACAGCGGGTTCGCTGGAACCCATCCAACCACAGGAAATTCCAGTGGCATGGCGACGACGCTATGTGCGGGCAGAAGAAGACCGCGAATTGTGGTTGATGAAGATTTACCCAAAAGAAGACGTCTGGAATCAGTCCGCTCTGGCTTCGTTTGTGGGTGAGATTCGAACGGTCTCTCCTGACGTGACGGGAGTTCCCGTTCGAAACTTCGAAACTTCGGCCAGCATGTGGGAGTCGTACAAGACCATCGGACTGTTTTCACTTGCTGCCATTGGCATGTTTTTACTGTTTGATTTTCTACGTCCCGGTCAAAAACTGCTCACGATTATCCCGCCGCTGATGGTCGTCGGATTTGTCGGTTACACAGCTCACGAACGTGGCGGACAATTGAACCCAACACTGCTGGTGGGAATCTACCTGGGACTCGTCGGATTCATTGCGACAGTGTTCGACTTCCGAAACCTTCGCGATACATTGATCGCGATGGTGCCGCCCGTTGGTGGAGGTTTGATGCTGCTGGGGCTGATGGCATTGCTGAACGTCGACTTTAATCCGATCAATCTCATCGTACTCCCGCTCGTGCTCGGAATTGGTGTGGATGACGGCGTTCATATGGTTCACGATTATCGTCGCCAACTGGCTTCCGGAAGCGGTAGCTACACACCATCCGGAGATACGGTGAATGGTGTCCTGCTGACTTCTCTGACGTCAATTGTTGGCTTCGGAAGTCTCATGATTGCATCTCATCGAGGGCTCCAGAGTGTCGGAATCGTTCTTGCGATGGGAGTGGCAAGCTGCCTTGCTGTTGCTCTGATTCTGCTGCCTGCTTTGCTCGTTTTGGTAGCGAAACATCAGCCCGCGTCACTCGAACCTGTGCCAATCCGACTGCGACGCCCGAAAGCAGCAGCCGCAGAAGGAGAGCCAGCGAAGAAAGCCGCTGCACAAGCCCAGACACAGGGTGCGGCTGCCGCGGCCACTGCCGGCGAAGAACCGCGTCTGTCTCGCAAAGAGAAGCGTCGTCGCGCTGCGGCTTAAACAGACCGATAAGCTTCGAAACGCGAAACACGATCAAATGCGGTGGCCATTTGCGGATGGAAAACGTCGATAGTGCGGTTACAGTTGTTGATTCTGGTGGCCAGTCGTTGTGTGCCTTTTTGTGATGGAACGGGAACCTGAAAACTCCGAAAGCCAAGCCAAAGCGGCAGCCCAGAGCGACACCGGAATCGGAGTGGTTCGTGTACATCCTCCGATGCGCAGACGGTACGCTTTACACGGGAATCACCAAAGATCTCAACAGACGTCTCGGTCAGCACAACGCTGGCACAGCATCAAGATACACTCGCAGCCGACTGCCTGCAGAAATGGTGTACCACGAAACGCAGCCGGGCCACAGTGAAGCTCTTAAGCGAGAACTGGCCATCAAAGCGCTGCCGCGGCAGGAAAAACTGTTGCTGATTGATTCCGCAGCGGCTGCGTGATGTGTTCGTCGTCTGTAAACCCGTACGTGGCTTAGCTCGGCCTATTTCGCCAGAAACCGGCGAGACGCGGCAAGCAGTTCAGCAGTCGCATCTTCGAATACATAGTGACCGGCATTCGCAATCGGGTGCCGCTCCGCGTCGGGAAATCGTTCGCAAAATTCGTCGTAGAAGTGCGGACTGAAGCACCAATCCTTCATCCCCCAGATGAGCAGCATTGGAGACGACACGAAC
Organism: uncultured Planctomycetaceae bacterium; assembly: GCA_964481505.1. Lineage (GTDB taxonomy): Bacteria > Planctomycetota > Planctomycetia > Planctomycetales > Planctomycetaceae > Fuerstiella. The sequence goes on from CAYZYB010000108.1 coordinate 3,408, forward strand.
TGCTGCAAACCGTCTTCGACTCCTTTCAAAGTTGCATAGCTGCGATGCGACGGCCGCAGCGGAATGTCGTGCACGAACTCACGCACGGCGCGACGGTTCTCCCAGCTGTCATACGGTGCCGTCAGACCTTTGCGAGCTGCTGGCGACAATGGCTTCTCACTGGCCATTCGCAAAGCGGCAGCGGAGAACAGGTTCAGGCCCTGCATTCCCAGCGTGCCCAACAGGGGAATACGACAGGCGGCAATACGGAGCGGTATTCTTTGACTCCGAAACGCGGCTGTATTCATCAGGACGAAACGGTCAAATCGATCCGGCAATCTTCCGGCCGTTCCCATTCCGATGCCGCCGCCCCAGTCGTGTGCGAATAGAGTGATGTTTGTTAGGTTAAGGCATTCCACAAACTTTACCAACCGTGCGATGTGGTTTTCCAGAGCGTAGGTGTCTGCCTGCGGCTTCGCTGAAAATCCGCAGCCGAGGTGATCGATCGCAATGACGCGATAGTCGCTGCTGAGCTCTCGGACAAGGTGCCTCCAGGCAAAACTCCACGTCGGATTGCCATGCACCATCAGCAGCACAGGACCACTGCCTTCGTCAACGTAGTGCATGGTGTGACCATCGACTTCGATCCAATGCGAATCGAACGGGTACTCTTCCCGAAAACCATCTCGCACAGCGGCGCGAGATCTAAGGTCCTGGGGGACTTCTTCGGGGGATAGCTGTCGGGCTGTTGTCACGTCAACGGGCGGGTTCGTCGGAATTTGATTCGGTCGCAACGACATCCACGCCGTGCTGGTGACGGGAGATTACGCAAATTGAACGAACATGACCACTCAACGGCAATCGCTAACGAGTCACGCGAATCAGGTACCAGCGATTTCCGTCTTCGGCGTCGACCATGTAGAAGTCTCGAGCCGGAGCGTCGCTGGATTTGTCGACATCCACGCGAATGGATGTTCCCGTCTGATCGACAGCCTGGTAGGTCCCTGCGGCGATTTCTCTGGGCAGAGGCACGGCGGAGGTGGTGGTAACGTCAGCCTGAGCTTCGTTCATCGTCACAGAAACTGTCTGTAACGGCTGCTTAACCGGTGCATGGTCAGCAACGTGGACGTTGTCCTCTTCCATCGCAGCCGCAGCGATTGCCTGAGCCTGTCGTTCAGAACGTCTGGCGATGGCAGCCTGCATCGCAGTTTCGTCTCCATTCCACGCCGCCATAAACAGGCCGGTGACAAGGATTAACAGAAAGACACGAGCATTCATCGGACAGGTTTCCTGATCGAACGGGGCAGTCAAGCACGTAAAGATGTATCGACTTCGTCGACCCTGCAACTCAGGCAAATACTGCCACTGACAGTAGGCAGAAACGATACCGGAGGTCTCGTAGCGATTCGATCGATTCTGCGGGCTGACCTCCACCGACGGGTTCAGATGCGCTGTGAACGGGAACTATTGGATTCGTTTCGACCTGACTCTGGTCCCGGGGATGATTGTTGTTTCAATCTTCGGCGAAACGTTTACACGCTGGATGTTTCGATCGTCAGGGTAAGGGATCCACAGCGACGACTGCTGAATTTCGGGCACAGGTGCCGGACGTCGCGGGCTTTCGATTTGGAATGGGTCACGTATGGGAGCATCCAATCCGTCACCGCTTGGATCGCGAATGGGGTTGTTGTTCTCGTAAAGTGGCGGCTCTCCTGGTGCAGAAAACGGTGTTGCGTTTGGTTCGTCAACAGACGGACGGGGGGGCTCAGATTCTGCCGGGGGCAGAGCTGAGCGATTCGGTTCGGCCGTCCTAAGATCCGTTCGTGTTTCTTCGGCTGCATCATTGGCAGTCGCGTCATCGTCTTTTGGATTGGGGACTCTCGGTTGAGCGGGCGGATCTGGTGGTGGAACCGGAGCCGGCACAACTTCACTTGTGCTCCTGGTCTCAACACTCTGAGGCTCATGATCGGGCGAAACATCCACAGCGGCTGGTACGGGATGAATCCTTGCACTCTGAGACTGACAGTTGCACGAAGACGTTGTTGGCTGATGGTGTGGCAGCCCGAGTGGAAGCGCGGCCGATGTACCGCAGCCACCGGAAGAACCACACTGACCACACGACAAGCTGCACGATTCTCCACACCCAACGTCCCCCGTGCATCCTCGACACGCACAATCGCCCGTGCATTGGCCACACAATCCCAAACAGCTGCCCACTCGACTCAACCAACATTTTTGGCGAGGCTGTTGTTGGGTGTGTGCATACTCGAAGTACCTTTGCCGTGGCTGTCGCACATTTCGAAAGACAGGCGCTGCAGGTTGAGGCTGCCGTTCAGGCCATTCCGCAGCGTGACCTCGAAAGCAGGGTGGGTGGAATTTGCGAACACGCGGTTGACGCAGTTGACGTGAATTTCCTGGCGCAACCATCGATTGATAAATAGGTGTTCCGGGCGGGCGCAATCGAGGCATGGCTGGATGACAAATCGGAGGCCCAATGCAAATCATTCGCGGGGGGCCGAAGACCGCTTCGGGAATGCACATGCAGCCACTGCTGAACAGTGAAAGATTGGCAAGCAAAATGAAGAGCTGAGGCTTCATGAGTCCGTCCTGGAAAGAGCGTCAGCGCACGAACTGGCGCTGCCTTACCGTCTCATCGACTGGTAAGCTGCGCAGACTTTACGGGTTTTTCGGATTCTGCCGGTTCTGCGTTTTATCGGGACTTTAACAATACAACTGGTTAACCGATCCCGCTGCCATATCCGGCACATTCCGCCGAAAATGAATTGCGGATTGAATACCACTCCTCGATACCATGAAGTGATCGAAGAAGATCGGGCCCCGGTATCACGTTGTTCTAAGTTCAGAAGACGTTACGTTTTTCCGACCGCCGTTTTCCGGCAGGAGAATTATTGATGAATGAGCCCCCCATCAAACCCAGGAAGTCGAAGTCAGGCTCCATCGCACTTATCGGAGCTTCAAGTGTTGTGGGAATTCTGATGGCCGGTTCGGTGATCAGCGGCCTCAACGAAAGTGAGGCTCCTGCCAGCGACGAACTCATCGAAATCGCAACGTCGCTTAATGCCGAACTGCCAGCAATGATCGACCAACACACGCGGTTGGAATCAACGCTCGCGCTACCGGGCGGCAAGTTCATGTACAACCTGACAGTTGTCGGACTGAACCGTCCTCCGAGACGAGATCAGATCGTTCGCCAGGCACGCCCTAAAATTACTGAGCGTTATCGCACCTCCGATGAACTCAAAGAAATGCGTGACGCGGAGGTCACACTCGTTTACCTGTACGCCGACGAATCCGGAAACGAACTGGCTCGCTTTGAAGTGACGCCGGAAGACTCCTGATCCGAGTCGCTTGCCATGCAAGCGGCTTACATCTGCGGACATTGTTGTCGTTGGGAGCAGACCACACAACGACAACGAAGCCCGACTCGAAGCCGAGCGTATTGAAGTCGCGTTTTGTACTTCGTTCGCCATCGTGGTGCCGTCATGCTGACTCACCACTTTGTATGCATCTGAGCACCATTCCCCATTGTGGCCGTGCATGTCGAGACCGGCGTAATTCTGCGAAGCATGTGTTCGTCGTGAGTCGACAGCCCGGGCATCAGTCGATTCCCTGATGCCACCAGAACCCCAGCAGGGCGATCGTAGTCAGTGTCCCCGCAGCAGGCCCGTGACGAATCGAGATACGAGTTCGTCCTTTCTCGGTGAACTTCAGGAACTGGTGACAGGACTCGGTGGCGACTACGTGTTTGCCCCGGCAATTTGCGTGATTGCCCACATACACGATCGGGCAAACTTTCATCGCAGCATCTGCAAACAGATTCTTTTCAAACGTAGGGAATCCGCTGCCTGATACCAAATGCAACGTTATCGACACTGAGTGGCCGGGCTTCGTTGTTTGAGTTCCTGGCGATTCGTGCCAACATTTCCCAGGGTTTGTTGCAACAGTCAGCTTGCAACCGTACGTTGGCCGCCAAAGGCCGACGCCAGATCCCTTCAACGCGTTTAGAAACCAATCGTACGAGATTCAGGACAGAGCCTGGCATAAAACCTGGCGACACCAGGTTGCCCGGAGCATCGACCGATTCTAAGAAAAACGAATGAACAATCTAAAATCACGTATCACGATTGCGTTCCTTTTCGCGGTTGCAACCACAGCTTCTTCGGCCTTTGGCCAGAAGGACAATGTTGACTGGCCTTCCTTTCGCGGCACTGGGGCTGTTGGAGTTGCCAATGGTTTCGAGACGGCGGTTAAGTGGGACGCCACGAATCCGGACGACAAGTCGATTTTGTGGAAATCGAAGATTCCCGGATTGGGGCATTCGTGCCCGACGATTGTCGGAAACCGAATCTTCGTAGCGACTGCGATCGCGGCGGAGAACGATGCGCAACTTCAGGTTGGTCGCGGAGGCAATACGGCGGCCGCAGATGATCACAGCGAACAATCGTGGATGGTTTTGTGCTTCGATAGAACGAGCGGCAAAGAAATCTGGCGGCAGACAGCTCACAAAGGTGTCCCCAAAGCGACGCGCCATTCCAAAGCAAGTCACGCCAACACCACAGTGGCGATCGACGGCGACAACGTTGTTGCGTTCTTTGGTTCCGAAGGCTTGTACTGCTACGACCTTGACGGCAACTTGAAATGGAAGAAGGATCTGGGAGTCGTCAATATTAGCAAGTATGAAATCGGCTGGGGCTACGGAAGTTCTCCGGCGATTCACGACGGACATATCGTGCTGGTTTGCGATGACCCGGAGAACCCCTACATCGTCGCGCTTAAGCTTGCTGACGGAGCAGAGGTTTGGCGGAAGGCACGCAGCGAAGATTGTGAACGCAGCTGGGGGACTCCGCTGATTCATCCCGGTGATGATGGGGCTCAGGTCGTCGTGAACGGCTGGCCGTGGATCGTGGCTTACGACCTCGAGACCGGTAATGAAACCTGGCGAATCCAGGGTGGCGGCGACAACCCGATTCCTTCGCCTTTTGTGGTGAATGACCGAATCTACATTACAAACTCTCACGGCGGAAAGTCGCCGATCATTGCAGTCCGACCTGATGCCAAAGGCAACCTTACCGAGTCCGATTCCCCGGAAGACGCGGGGTTGATCTGGAGAACGGAAAAGGGCGGTGCGTACATGTCGACGCCCGTTGTCGTCGACAACCATATGTATCTCGGGAACACCAACGGTGTGCTGAGATGCTTCAATGTAAATACAGGGAAAAAGGTCTACGAACAACGAATTGACAGCGGAGCCTATATGGTTCCTTCGCTGGTCGCAGCAAACGATAAGATCTACTGCACGGCAGAAGATGGGACGGTTTATGTGGTCAAGGCCGGTCCGAAATTTGAAGTGTTGTCTCGCAACCAGTTGGGCGAGCCCTGTCTGGCGACACCTGCGATTTCTGCCGGCGTCTTGTTCTTCCGCACCGCACATTCATTGATCGCTGTCGGCCCCAACACCGAAGATACTGATGTTTCTGCCATCCCCAACGACGGCACCAAACCGAACATCCTGTTCATCGCCATCGATGATTTACGACCATCACTGGGGTGCTACGGCGACAGTCTGGCTGTGTCGCCGAACATTGATGCACTGGCCGCGCGGGGAATGACCTTTAATAGAGCTTACTGCCAGGTGGCGGTTTGCAATCCGTCTCGCGCGAGTCTGATGACCGGATTGCGACCGGACACGCTGGGCGTATGGACGCTGCCGATTCATTTTCGGGAAGCGAAGCCGGATGCCGTGACTTTGCCTCAGTGGTTGCGGAAGTCCGGGTACGCCGCCGTTAGCCACGGCAAAATTTATCACAACCCGACACCCGATCCACAGTCGTGGAGCGAACCGATTCGCGATCTTCCCGCACTGCCGTTTCCTTACCCGGACGGAACACGCGAACTCGTCAGCGAAGAGATGAAGAAGCTGCCTGCGAAGGACTGGAGAAAAAACAATCTGCGTCGGCCAAGTACCGCGGCACCCGATTTGCCCGACAACAAACTGATGGACGGCGCACGTACCGACATGTGCATCGAAGATCTCAAACGCCTTGGAAAGTCCTCGCAGCCATTCATGCTGGCAATGGGCTACATTCGGCCGCACCTGGCGTTCGTCGCACCAAAAAAATACTGGGACATGTACGAACCTGAAAAACTCCCGGTGCTCGAAAATCAACAGACACCCACCGGCGCCCCGCCGTATTCTATGC
>CAYZYB010000109.1:0-9604 GCA_964481505.1 uncultured Planctomycetaceae bacterium
CTTCATCAGTTTACTACCGCGAAACAGGTGAGAACTCGCCATCACGAAAAATGGTTGCCCTGTTGCCTGGGTGAGATGCTGCAGCACCAGGGCATCAGCCATCCGGCAATGGTTGGGAGCCAGCAGCAGCCCGTGCTGTTGTTCTAGTAACGCCTCAACTTTTTCTGCACCACGAACTTCGACTTCCGTAATGCCATATTGCGTCCTCAACAGTCGAATCGCGTATCTCGAAAGTAACCAGGGCCAGATTCTGCTTTGGTGTGGTGGTACGAATTCGTACGTGGAATCAGTAACAATCAGCGGCGGCATCGATGCGGGCTCCGGCGGTTGGATTCGTTGTTCAAACAAAGACTGTATCGAACATTTATCTTGTCGAATTGTCGAACAAAACGCCAACCCACGCTTCTGCCGGAACGTGTCGTTGCACAGTAACCGGAAGCGCCAGCGTTCAGCCAGGCAGTAGCGTGATCTCATCCATTCCCGCGACTTCAGCCGAAAAGGATTCCATCTGCGAATTCCGCGGCGACTGCAGATGCACGGTGCGGCACTGCGGCGCACCGAGCAGGGCTTTAGCAAAATTCCTAATATTCGCGGCTCCGTCAGAATTCGGCCTGCAGATGGTTCGGTTGCGCAGCCGATAAGCTTTATTGAAAGGGTGTTGCGCGCTGTTGACGGTGCGGCAGCCGTCAGGAACCGGGACAACAGACATCATGCAACTGGCAGAATATCGAGTACAACTGGGGCAGTTCGGCGGTCCAATGGATCTGTTGCTCTACCTTGTGCGGCGCCACGAATTGGACATCTGCAAGGTTTCGCTGGCGAAGGTTACACGAGATTTCCAGCAGTACCTCGAAGTTCTGGAACTACTCGATCTGGACCTGGTGGCTGACTTCATCGTTCTGGCCAGCACGCTGCTGGAAATCAAAAGTCGAGAAGTACTGCCCAAGCCTGAAGAGGTGGAGGAAGACAAAGAAGTCGATGAAGCTGGAAGCGACCTCATCGGCCAGTTGATGCAGTACAAGCGTTACAAGAACGCTGCTAAGAATCTTGACGCTCGCGCATCGGAGTGGCTCGAACGATACCCACGACTCAGCGTTGATCGTCCCGATATCAAACGAGATGGTGCGACCGACCGAATTCGAGAAGTCGAACTCTGGGACCTTGTTGGCGCACTGGGCAGGATTGTGCGGCTGCCGGAAGTTGAAAAGTTCACCAGTATTCGGATGGACGAAACCCCAATGTCCGTCTTCCAGGATCGAATTCGCAAACGGCTGCAGGTTGAAGAACGTGTACCGTTCAGCGAGTTCTTTGAAGGCGAAAACCTGCAGTCAAGAATCGTCGGCATTTTTCAAGCGATTCTGGAACTCATCCGCCACGAACAGTACCGCGCAGAACAGCCCGCTATGTACGGTGAAATCTGGGTGCTGCCGCCGGCTGAGAAATCTGACCACAACTAGCGTTGAATCGACGCGTCGAAACTTCTGACGCGTTGATGGCTTGCCGCTGACAGCCAGTCATTCGGCCTGCAACAAACGGATTCGCAATTCGCGGATGGCCGCCCCCGGTGCTGCAGCACCTCTGGCGTCTGTCGAATTCGCAAGGTTCAAAGGTGGGACGACGACATCCAGCATGCGTTCCCAAGCCGTTTCTGCAGCAACTGGATCACCCCTTCGAATGGCGATCTCTCCCCGCTCTTTAAGAATGGCGGGCAGCCAGCGTGCGTCTGCGACAGATTCCGCTCGTTCTGCGATGACGGCGCCGGAGGCTCGCGTTTCGGCCTTCTTAAGCAACAAACGTGCGACGAACCACAACGCAACGTCGGATGCGATCGGATCCGATCGTGATTCCAGCAACCGCTGCAACGCGGCGCTACGCAATTGCGAATCTCCTTTCGCCTCCGCATACACGAATGCAGCAACTCCGACGCTCGCATCGTTCGGGTGCAGCTTCAGCAGGTCCGAAAGCACGGGAGTCAGCTGGTCGCCCTTGCCGGCGGTCACTTTGAGAAACTTCAGGACGATGCTGTGGTCTGTGGAAATATTGCGGATGACAGTCGGTGGCATCGTAAGCATAAGATCGATCGCCGGGCCTCCGGTATCCGGAGACTTTCGCAGGCCGGATGACAGGTAGGAGGCCACAGCGGCCGGATTGACCTGGCGAGACAGGCTTGATTCGAACTGTCGAGCGTCACGGAACTGACGGTTGGCGAAGCCATCCTTCTTGTATTGTTCGCTGGCGACTAATTTTTCCAGCGTGACCTGACGGCAAAGCGCAATGGCATCCAGTGGAGCTCCAACCGCCGCGAGATGTTTTGCTGCCGTGTTCAGGTCAGCCATTTGCTGCCACTGCTTCTTTCCAGGTTCGCTGTAGGTCACACGGTCCGCTGCTGCAATTGTATCGAGGATTGTGCTTCGTGCCGCAGCCATCTGTCCGGACTTCATGTGCAACGAGGCGAGCCGCAGGCCAGCAGACCTGCCGTAGCCATCCGACACCTGCAGTCCCTCCACGGAAATCGATCTTTCCAGCATGCGAATCATCGGGGCAAGATATTGATTCCCCTGTTTTTCAAGTTCCGCGCTGATCAGCCAGGCGGCGTGAGTTGGCACGTGGGCGATATCGGGGTCGTCGAGAATCTGGTTCAGTAACGCTTGAGCGGTGGGTTCGTTGCCTGCACGCGCTGTTAAGACAGACACGATCAACTTTCCTCCATGCCAGTTGGGAAACCTGACGACCGCAGCTTCGATTTCTGCCGTGAATTGCGACAGACGCGATGGATCGGGGACCGCGCGAAGAACACGAGTCAAAGTCCCGATAATTTCTCCGTTGGAGCCAAAAGACGGCGATTCTGCGATGCCTCGCCACGGGCGTGCGATAGCCTGTTGCGGCGTCGCGGGAATCATTCCTTCGCGAGCGTAGTCGAACATCACGGGCAGATTCCAGATTTCCGGATCGCGGATGTTGTTCAGCAGGTAGCTGCGATCGTTGGGGAAAGCTCTCCACGCGGCTGCGAGTAGTTCGAGTCCCTTGACGTGATTGGGGTCTGCTTGACGGTTACTGGCGGCGGCAGAAGCTGCATTGAACAGGTATTCGATCGTTTCTCCCACGACGTAGTAATTGTTGTTCAGCTTTCGCAGGTCAACCGTCAGTAACACGTCTGCCAGGTCCGGCAGCCGGTTTGCGTTTCGAAAGGTTCTCAGATACTGATAGTAGTTTTGTGTGAACCGTTGGGGATCCTGTTTTAAGACTTCAATGTACTTGCTGCTGGCGTCGTTAAAGTTGCGAACTTTTTCATATTGAGCGGCAAGTCGCAGAAGCTGGTCAATGGAATTCGGTTGAACTTCAGCCAGCCTCGTTGCCATTGCCAACGCTTCGTCCGACCGCCCGGCAGCTCGATAGAATTCCGTCAGCGATCGCAACAGATCGACCGAATCAGGATTGGCGTCCAGTTGCTGCTGCGTCCTGTTAATGGCGGAATCCAGCTGCCCCAGCTGAGCCAGAGTCTTCACCGCAGATGCTCGTATTGCTTCCGCAGCCGAACTGCGTCGAGCCCCGGTGTTGGTCTCCTGAAGAATCTGTTGCGCGATCTGTGCGGCGAGGTCCGAATTTCCCTGATGGCGATACTGCGACATCAGCGATTCCAGCGTTTGAATGCCGTTGCCGGTTTTACGCCGAACACGACTTAACAACGCATCCGCCATTTCGTTCAATTCCAAAGTCCGCATTTTTGTTGCGAGCTTGATGGACGTGTCCGTGTCCAGCCGCAGGCCAAACAATCGCTTCGCCGCCTGCTTGGCTCGAACAGGATTCCCGGTCGACGAAGCCAGCTGCAGAGCCAGCGTTTCTTTTCGCTCCATGATGAAATGGTCTACGGCTTCGAATGTATCCAGTAACGCCAAAGCTTCGACTTCGTTGTTCGCCTGGACGTAATAGTCCGCCAGCCTCAAACGCAATCCAGCATCCTCCGGCGCCAACGCTGCGGCCCGGACAAGATGAACGGCCGCCGCGTTTTGATCACCGTGCAGAACCATCAGATGCGCCAGAGCAATTTCTGCCAACACAGTTTTGTCGGCTGTTGCATCGGATCGATAGCCGTTGATGGCAGACAAAAGTCGTGGCCAGTGTTCATCGCCGGCAAGTCGTTCGAGATTGACAAAGAGGTTGATATCGGATTTGGAAAAACGCTTGTCGGCAGCCAAAGTGGCGACACGCACACTGTTGGTTTGTCGCCCCGATTGGAACGTGCGGTGGCTGGACGTCACAACAAATGCGGTGTCGCTGACCTGCGATGAACGACCCACATTTCGTCGTCGTAGAACTGCAGCCTTGATGTCGAGCAAACCGGTCAGCAGACGTTCGGCGGCATCCCAATCGCCTTCGGCAATTTTCGTAGACGCCACTTCGGAAAATGACCACCCAATCGTTTTTAAAGTATCGGCGTGCGCTGCAAAGACTGGATCTGCATTTTCGACAGAAACGAAACGCTCCCCAACATTCAGTAACGATGGGACGTCGTCCGCGGCCAACGCCAGTTGCCATGCAGAATACAGTTCTGCGGGCGAAGCATTTTTCCGCGAAAGACTCCGCCGAATTTCTTCTGCATTGACCTGATCACCGGCCTTATTCAATGTTTTGATCACACCAGCGATTCCATCAAACGGAAGCAGCCACTCGGAATGCGACGCCGCAACAGCCTGGTAGGCGGCTTTCAATTTCGCGGTATCAATCGTTGCCTGATTTTCCGTCTTGCTGCCAATCTGATTCATCAGATACACAAACTGTGCGGCCGGAGTGTTGATTGGTTGAAGAACATTGGCCGCCTGGCGTTGGTGCATTTTCGACGAATTCGTCGTGACATAAAAACAATCCCATGCAGCCTGCGGGGCCGGCGTCGATAACGCGGAGGCCTGCTGAATTTGTTCGGCGAGAAAAGCATCGGCGTTTCCAAGTTCCTGATGATGCTGAGCTTGCAGCGTCAGGGCAGCGCAGCGGATTTCCTGGTAGCTTGCTTTCGGCAAGGAAGGTTGGTGTGCTGCTAAGTTGGCGTTGGCGGCAGTCGACGGAGTTGCGTTCTTCGAAAACAATTGCCGTGAGACAAGACCTGCCAGTTGCTGAACCGCAAACGGAGATGATGATTTCTCACGCTTCTGCTGGTTCCATTTGTTGGAGTCCTCGGAGGGTGCGATTGTGACAGGAACCGAAAGCGAGGTGATTCTCTCGCAGTACGCCAGTGCAGCTTCACGATTATCCTGTTGCCACGAGATCACGGCCAGCGACAACATCGCTCTATAGTTGCCCGCATCGCGTGACAGCAACTGTTCTGCGATCTGAGCGGCCGTGTCGAGCATGCCGCGTTTGCGAAATTGCTCGACAGAATTCAGCAGCTGTTCAGCATCGACGTTTTCGGCTGATATCGTCGCCCACAACTCGGCTGCCGCCGCTTCGTCTCCTGAATTCAACAGCAGGCTGGCGAGCTTCGACGCTTCATCGCTGGATCGTGTTCCCTGGACAACTCGCCTCTGATATCGAATCGCGGCTGCTGGATCTTTTGCCTGTTCAGCCAATCCAGTAGCCTCTCGCAGCAGAGCCACGTCGCGAGGATTTTCCTGCAACAAATCCTCTAACGTCGCTCGCGCGGCGGAAAGATCTCCGGCTGCCTGAAACGCGTTCGACAAGCACAGCAGAACGTCTCGCCGGTCTTCTGGTTTTGCGGCTCCCGAACGAAGGCGCGATGTCAGCTGGCGGAATTGATCGATGCGAAGATACAGGCTGGTCAGACTGCGAGTGATCGACACCCTGGCATTCAGGTCTTCCGTTTTTCCGAATGCTCGCCAATACAAGTCGATCGCTTCTTCCGTATGGAAGTCCTTCGCCAACACTTCAGCTAAAGAAATCAGTGCATCTCGATCACCGGGGTTGGTGCGGACCGTTCTACGCAGTGCGTCGACCGCAAGTTCGGGCTTTCCGAGTCGAAAACACATGTCCGCGAAAAAACGATAAGCCTGCGGGTTATCGGGAGCTGCCGTAACAACATCCTCAGCTGCCTGCATCGCCTTGTCGCTGCGGCCAAGCTGTTGTTCGAGTTCTGCGACGCGCCGTAAGTGATCAACCTGTGTGCGGCGATCCATTTCGGCGAGTCGCGAATGAGCGGCAGACGCTTCGGCCAGCAGTCCGGCTTTTTCCATGATTCGCGCGGCAATCGTCCATGTCGCCAGCGACTTCGGATTGACTTTGGTAGCCCGCTGCAGCGATCGAGCGGCATCCGAAAGATTGCCCGCAGCTTCCTGCATCAGCCCCAGAAACTGCCAGTCGTTCAGCGTTATGTCGATCGTTGCGGTCGAACGGCACCTGTCTTGAAGCTGCTGGATTTTTACAGGCAGAAGGTTGGCTTTGAGGTATGTCTGAATTTTCTCCTGCTGCAACAGTTGAGTCTCTTCTTCCGTCGACGCTATCGCTTCGGCCAGATCCAGTTGCTGCATCGATTGATCGAAGCGGGCGGCATCGGTGAGTAACTTCGCAAACAGAATGTGATCAGCAAACCTTGGCGTGTCGGAGACGGCGTCTTCCATCGCCTGCAACGATTCCGCCTCGTAACCGTATTCTGCAAGGACCTTACTCAGTCGCGTCAAACTTTCCGTCGTTCGCAGATCACCAGCAGCCAGTTTCCCGAACGTCGCCAACGCTTCGTCTCGGCGATTGAGTGAATACAGATATTCGCCCAGGTACTCGACGAACTGCGGCTGTTGTGGTGCGATTTCGATAGCACGTGCCAACAGTTCGATGGTTTCCTGAACCATTCCGGCACTGCGAAACAGGTCGGCGACGCGGCTGACATGCGCAGGATCGTCGGCGTTTTGTTTCAGCAGACGGCGCCAGATCTTTGCTGCAGCAACCCGGCGTTCAGCAATCGGCCTGGACTCGTTTCGTAAAACAAGACGGCCCCAGCGTTCCAAATGCCGCCCATTGCCTGAGTCCAGATTCGTCAGTTGTTCGTATTGATCTGCGGCGGCAGTGAAGTTCTTTTCGGCGGTAAACTCTCTGATCAGATCTTCACGCAGTTTGACATTGGACGGAGCTTTCGCGATCGCTTTCTGCAGCCACTTCCGTGCGGCGGCATGATCTTGTTTTGCCGAAAGATGCCTGGCGAACCGTGAGACGGCGGCAAGGTCATCTGGCTGGCGTTTCAACCGATCGCTGTAGTAGCTGACCAGCCCCTCCAGATCGTTGGTTTGCAGAAATGCGTACTCAATGCGGTCGCGAATACCTTCGCTCTGCCAGCTTCCGGTTTTTAACTGGGCAAGTTGCGTTTCAAATCTATCGATCGCTCCAATTCGATTCCCCTGCTTCAATAAGATCTCGGCGGCTTGAATGCCGAATTCGATTTTCCTGTACGGATCCGTTGTCGCGGTAACCAGGGATTCGTAGCGAGCCAATGCTTCCGGCAATCGAGATTCTTCCAACAGAATGCCGGCAATTTTTTCCTGAACGACTGTGTCGCCAGGAAATGCGGTTTCAAAACGTTGCCAGAGTTCGAGGGCTTTGCCTGGCTGAGTTCTCTGGTAAATTCGGCCGAGCTGCTGAAAGATCTCAGCTTGATCTCGCCGTGTAGGACTGTGCTTCAACGCTGCTTCCAACGCTTCAGCTGCTTCGCGATTTTGCCCCAATGAACGTAGCACCTGCCCGTGATGCCATGCCGCGATCGAATCTTCTGGTCGATCAACGCGAGCAGCGGCAAGAAGTGTCCTGGCGCTTTCGAACCTGCCGCGCCGCTGCTCGATCAAGCCCGCAATCAGCGTTGCGGTGTCGCCTGTTGTTGCCGCGGCGCTGAGCTCCTTCAGGAAGTCATCCACTGAACCGCGGTCGACATGAAAATCGTAAATTTTGTCCAGCGCCGTGCCCGGCCGCGGCTGGCGCTGCAATCTCTGCATGTACGCAGCGTTCATTCGCGCTGCGTTCTTTTCCATGGCTTCATCTGCCGCGACAGAATTGAAGGCCGCCATACCGAATGCAAACAATGCGGCGAGCCTCATTGGCGCCAAGCCGTAGCGGGTTTTTCGGAATTTCCCTTTCATTCATCTATAGTAGTCTCCGAGTCGGCCTGGATACAGTCGTTCATAAGCTCCCGCGCACAAGTAAACGAACATACGGCTTACAACTCCGGTAGGTACGGCGAGGACAATTCACAGGATATAAAGTGCGAAAATACATAAGCGAATGCTCACTATTCGGCGGGGTTCGTGGTGGCAAACGCTGGTCACAGGCGTTTAGCATACCAGTCTGACACACAGAACCCTCAACACCTCCCGCCTTGTCACCCACCAACCGAAACGCAGGAATGTCGGAAACAGAAGATCTGAAGCAGCGACTCAAAGAATTCTGCAACGACTTCCAAAAATTGCGGGACGAAGTTGGGCGAGTCATCGTTGGGCAGTCAGAAATTGTCGAAGGAGTTCTGGCGGCGCTGATTGCTGGCGGACATGTGCTGCTGGAAGGTGTTCCAGGACTCGGAAAAACAGTGTTGGTGCGGACTTTGGCCGATGCGCTGCATCTGGAATTTTCGCGGCTACAATTCACTCCCGACCTGATGCCCGCAGACGTCGTCGGCACAAATATCGTCATCGAAGGAGCAGACGGAACTCGAAAATTCGAATTTCAAAAGGGACCGATCTTTTCCAACATTGTTCTGACGGATGAAATCAATCGAGCCACGCCAAAGACGCAGTCTGCGTTGCTGGAAGCAATGGCGGAAAAGAGTGTCACGATTGGCGGCCGGACGAATCCGCTGCCCCGACCGTTTTTGGTGATGGCAACTCAAAACCCACTCGAGATGGAAGGCACGTACCCTCTGCCGGAAGCACAGCTGGACCGCTTTTTCATCAAGCTGCTGGTGAAGTATCCGACCGCTGACGAACTCGCCACGATTCTGAATCGCACCACCGGCGAAGATGCTCCGGCGGCAGAAGCGGTGATGAACGGCAAACGCATTCTGGAATTGCGGGCGTTAGCGCGACAGATTCCGGTTGCAGAAGCTGTGCAGAAACATGCAATCAACATGGTGCTGGGAACGCACCCCGATCAGCCAGCGGCGTCAGATATGGTCAAACGCTACGTCCGCTACGGAGCCAGCCCGCGCGGAGCTCAGGCGCTGATTCTGTACGCGAAAATCCTGGCGGTGCTGGACGGACGGTTCCACGTCTCAACAGACGACGTCAACAATGCCGCATGCCCGGTGCTGCGTCACCGCATGATCCTAAACTTCGAAGGCCAGGCAGAACACGTAAGCGCTGATGATGTCATAGAAGGCTTGAAATAGGTCTGGCAAACGCCTCCGCTTGCGCCGCTGAAGCAGAAACCTGCAGGATCTTCGGCACGAATTCAATAACCGTCACAGCACCGGACTGACGAAACTGAGCAACTCCCCGGTTTCAGATTCCAACGTCCGACGGGTAGGTCAATGTCAGGACAATCGCACGTTCAAAGTGCCTGAAACCCTGGTAGGTCCCATTTCCACGCCGATCCCCATGCCTTTCCCTGATACGGACCGAGAATGACATCGATCACCATCGCCGTTGCCAGAGAAAGCACGACGACGCTGCGAGCGATCGGA
>CAYZYB010000110.1:0-9545 GCA_964481505.1 uncultured Planctomycetaceae bacterium
GGCGTAGATAGAGATAGATTCCATGGTAAGTATTGGTGTACCCAGTGACGGAGTCTCCGGAAATTACAGCTGGGCGGTACACGGTAACGTGTTCTGCGAAGTCGATTTCGCGAACTTCTTTCTCCGCCAGAAATTTGCTTTCTTCGTAGTCGTTGCGAAACTTCTGACCTGCATCCAGCGAATCTTCCATCACTGGTTCTGTTTGGAGACCAGCAACGTACGCAGTTGAAACGTAATTGATGTCGTAGATTTCCAGATCCCGACACAGGTTGATCATGTTGCGAGTTCCGCCGAGATTCGTTCTCCACGGTTCGCCTGCACGGTCTTCGCCGTAGAATTCCAGAATCGCAGCGCTGTGGATGATCGTGTCGACGTTGCCCTTGACCCATGCCTGATCATCTTCAGACAGGTTAAATGCAGGCTCCGAAATATCACCCGATAAAACGACAGGGCGTGGCAGCGATCGGCCAAGTTCTTCTTCCCAGTGCTGGAGGATTTGCTCCATACGATCCTGTGGAGACGCCTTGCGAGATGGCCGAACAACAACGGCGAGGTTGTGCCCGTTCAGCAGAAGGTCTCGAACCAAATAGCGCCCAACCAGCCCGGTTGCCCCGGTGAGGAGTGTATACATCTTTTTCCCTGAACGATGTGACGAAGAACTTCCTGATCCATACTCACGTGTGAGCCAGACAGGAATTTAAGAACCCAAAATGTTTCCAACCGTGGCGGAATCAGTAATCCCACAACCCACGATCGCTGTGACTCAAGACCAGAGAAGACACCAACCGGGTTCCCCAACCCTGTTCCTGGCCCGCCCATGTAAGTCTGTTGTCCGAGTATTTTCGCTGCTGGAGTTGTCGAGGACAAGAAGGAAATGGCGAAGGAGGCATCTGCCGACAAATTCGGATGTTAACCATCCACGCATAGCTCCCATGTTCCCTAAACTGCAGCAGCCGCAGAGCATAACAACAAGTGAAAGTGAATTCCGGCAACCCGAAGTTTGGAAGCGAGATACCGGCAAAAAATGCAGCTCGCTGAGAACTTCGGCAGTCTTCCCCGCTGTATTTGTGCGAATTAGTCGACGTCAGCAGTGTCAGCCTGACCCGCATTGTCTTTCCAAATTGAAGAACAGAGTGTCTCCAGACCGCAGTGGAGCACCGCTCGTTGTCTGACTATGGAATTCCCTACCAGCAAATCTGCGTGCCGATCAACGAAACAGTTCCAGTGCTGGCCCTTTGTTTCGGCTTGTCCGCAACCCGTACCCAGTTCCACTACCTTCCCTGACTGCTACGACATGTTGTTTGCTGGCTAACACTCAGCGAGTCCAGGCATGGCGCCGATTACACCAGCTAAACGGAATATAGCGTTCGTATCTGCAGGGAGGCATTGGTGGAACGACAGGGTAGCAGAAACAAGCATCGAATCTTCATCGCGATCGGCCTCTGCATGATCGCGATCCACACGGCGATACCGTCTGCGTTGGCGCAACCTCCAATACCGTCTCACGACACCATCGATCTTTTGAACTCTTCTGCTTCCGGCACCGTCAAGGCAGCGACTGCAGCGGAGGAAAAGCTGATCGCCTTTCAGAATCCTGTTGCATCGGGGCGTCTGTTCAAAGATGGTAGTCAACGCAGCGGTATACAATCGGTCGGCAGTATTTCTTTCTCCGTCGAAGCGATCTTTGGTGACGTTAGTGATTCCAGTGGCCTCATTGGATCGCCGGATGCTCCGCAGGTATTCGGGACTCATTTCTTTGCCGCATCCCTGGCTGCGATCGACGGCGGAAACGTTGGAGACCCGGATCTCGATCTCGATGCTATCGGACAGAGGGTCGTCAACGATGACACTCTTGGCATCAAAGGTCGGGCGTCGTATCGAGCGGCCAACAACGGCGGGTTCGAAATCAGCGGTTTCCAGTTGCAGGAATCCATTCGTTCATGGCAGCGTGGTGTTGGTGGTTTCGATGCGGGTGACAATCCGGATACCGTTCGAGCTACGGCCGCGCTTCCTCTTGGGAACGGCGTCGGCGGCTTTGCTGTACCGTTCGATCAACATTTTAAGTTTGGTCTGACGAGCAACGTGTACGGGATTGGCGCGGACTTCGCTCCTGTCGGTTTTCGATGGGGAGCATTGTTGCTGCAACCGACAATTGGCGTGAAATACATGAATATCGACGAGGCGTTCGACTTCGAGGGTGCGGACAGCGGCTTGACTTACACGCTGAATTCAGCGGGAACTCGCCCCGCCGATGCTGACCCTCCGGAATTTGCGTTTCCGGCCTATCAGTCGTTTCTCGACGTGACCACCGACAATAAATTGATCGGACCATCAATTGGCGTCAACTTCTCAACCAGCGGGCGGTTTGTTCGGGTGAGCACCAACACTCGTGTCGGAGGACTGTTTGGGGAGTCGCGGCAGACGCTTGCCGGGCAGGGTTTCGGCAATGGATTCGCTGAAGGCTTTGATCCGAGTATCGTGTTTTCAGATTCACAAACGATAAATTACGGCACACCGTTCTTTGAGCAGTCGTTGAATCTGGATATCGAACTGCTGCGTCTGCTGCCGCGGACCGCACCTTTTCAGGGCAACAACTCGTTCGTGCTTCGACTGGGCTGGTCTTTTACGGCCATTGGTCGCGTGATGCGCCCCGTCGAATCCGTGGTCTGGGACGGTTTCCCACGAACGCCAACGTTGAAGAAGTCGAACGAAGAATGGAACCTACGGACGTGGAACATCGGAGCGGTGTTCGTCTATTAGACGAATCATGCGATGTTACCAGAAGTTCCTGCGATTCCTGACCTACATCGCTCGCAAAACGGCAGCCGCGCTTTGTCCCATGGCCGTTCGATTCACTGTTAACGCTGTACGCGATCGCAGCTTCTGCGGACCTTCCTGTACGACATTCAGGCGACATCGCGGGTCGGGAATTTCGTAGTTCAACGTTGGTGGCACTTCGCCGTGCTTCAACGATAACAAAGTGCCGGCAAGTTCAACCGCACCAGCGCCGGCATCGAAGTGTCCGACGAAGCTTTTCATGGCGGTGACCGGCACCTTCAAAACGCAATCCCCGAGGACTCTGTGGTAAGCGCGAGATTCGACGATGTCGTCCGTCTGAGTACTCTTTCCCTGAGCGTTGATGTGACCCAGTTCTTCCGGCCGAATTCCGGAACGCTTGATCGTCGCTTCAATGGCTCGAACAAGTCCGAGGCCAGCGGATTCGTTTGGATAACCTTTTCCGTCAGACCCAGCCCCCACGCCAAGTACTTCGGCATAGATGTCAGCTCCGCGGCGTTTGGCGTGCTCGTAGCTTTCCACTACGAAAGTCGCCGCGCCTTCGCCAACGACAGCGCCATCACGTTCGAAATCAAACGGTCGGCAAGCCCGCGTTGGGTCGTCGTTTCTCCGAGAAAGCCCTTCAAAACGATGGAACTTCGCAATGTCGACGGGATGAATGTTAGAACTGCACGCTCCAACAATCATTGCATCAGCGCGACCGGATTCGATGCTGCGCACTGCTTCTGACAGAGCCAGCAAAGCAGACGCGTCTCGGCTGGTGATTGTGTTATTCGGGCCACACGCATTGTTGTCGATCGAAATGTGGCACGCTGGCATGTTCGGCAGCTGCCGCAGCAACCACAAAGGAGCCACTCGCCCCATGCCACCTTCACCCCATCGCGTCATGGAGAATTCCTCTTCTCCGTCGCGACAGGCTTCGACCGCTGAAGCAAGTTCGGCAGGATGAGTGGTCATGCGACCAGCGCCATAAACGACTCCCAGGCGATAAGGGTCGATGTCACCGTCGCTAAGCCCAGTGTCCTGCATCGCCAGATTCGCAGAAGCGACTCCCAATTGCATGTCACGAGACATGACCTTCAGGAACTTGCGTTCACGTACCATATCTGCGGCGCGGAAGTCTTTTACTTCCGCGGCAAATGGCGACGGCAGTTCGTCTGTATCGAACGAACGCAGATAATCGATCCCGGATCGATTAGTCGTCAAACTATTCCAAAAGTCGTCACAACCGATGCCAATTGGAGAAACAACTCCAACACCAGTCACAACAACTCGACTTCCATCGCGCCCAGCCATGGTGAAGCCTTTTCAAAACCAGACGACGACTCACACAGCCATCTGGTCGGCCCATCTTGAGAAATTTGCCGAAAGTCCTTTTCAGCGGTACAACGTCGCACCCCTCTGCGAATCGTCGACCATTTGTTTTATGACACTTGAAGAACGTCTGAACAGTTTGGAATTTGCACTCCCCAGCACAAGTAACCAACAGCCGTTCTTCCTGCTTCGAAAGTTGCCCCGAATCCACAGTTGTTGCGATTCTGAGACAATCCCGAGCCGAGATTACACGCATCAGGCCCGCGTTTGTCAAGACGCCAATTCCGTTTTCATTCAGCATGTCCGAAGGGAAGCATCCTGCAGGTCGGTCGTGAAGCGAAAATCCGGCAGCTGCCGCCCCATTGCACTTCAAAATCTGCGAATTCCCTGCAAATACTGCAGTCGGAGCAGATTGCGTTGGCAAATGAAAGACAAAAATAAAACGGGCCGCCCCGTCCAATCGGTATGTTAATTGTCGCACAAACACAGAAATCGGTGTGAGGAAGAGCCTGTTTTCCGGTCCAGTGAGGCCTGACAAAAGATTCGAAGCGGCGGCAGTCGTCACGTCGAGCGACCGGCAGATTCTTCCGACTCGATATTTTTTGCGCAATCCGTGCCGCTGATTACAAGCGTCTGCCCGCCTGCCTGGACATTGCAGCAAACTGGTCAAGATATCGCCTCCGCATGGCGGTCCGCGTTGGCTAACCTTCGAAGCTTCCGCAACGAAGTGGATTCAAATTATCGCACCGGAGTGAATTCGAATGTCCTACCGCATGTTTTCAGCGCTGCTGCTTTTTGCCTTACTCGTGCCATCAGCGAATGCGCAGGGGCTTCGAGTTTCAGCAACGGTGAAAGACGCCCTGCGACTGAACGCCGCCGGAAATGAGCAGACCGTTGCGAACAACTTTTCTCTTTTTCAGGGTGGACGAGTCTACGACTATGTCGAGGCAGCTGGCGAAGTCGTGATTTTTGATCGTTCTGCAGATCAGTTCATTGTGTTGAATCTGGAACGCAACGTATTCACCAGGATCACGTTTGTCGAACTACAAAAAATGCTGGACGCTCGCGGGCCAAAGACGCAACAGTATGTCGCAGAGCTTGGAACAAAGAACTCGACCGAAGCAGAACGAGTCGCGCGGATTCTGACGTTTCAATTGAACCCTGACTTCGAAGCCGCTTACGACGCAAGTTCAGGCGCGCTGACGCTGAAGTCTCCGTCATGGAAGTATTCTGTCAGTACTGAAGAATGGGAAGACAAAGAGCAGCTGCAGAAGTACCTGGAGTACACTGGATGGATGGCCAGGTTGAACTGCATTCTGCATCCGTCCAGCATGTTTCCGGAACCACGACTGGCGCTGAATGAAGAACTCAACAAGCTGGATGGACGCCTGCCCGTCATTGTGCAACTTGATCTGCGACCGGACGAAAGACTTGTGTTGCGAGCCGAGTATCAGTTCGTCCGGAATCTGACCGACCATGATCAACGACTGATCAGCGACTGGAATGCGGCCATCAAGAGCCCGGATACTCGAGAACTCCCGTTTCGACGCTACCAGGAAACGGTATTGGTCTCGCAGATCCGTTAAGAATCGTTCGATATGCAGATACCCGATTGATTTCCGGACGGTCTCTGAAAGCCTGCCTTCAGCCACTTTTGTGGAGCGAGTGGCAACAACAGAAGGCACGCACGACCGTCGGATGTTTGCGACGTCAAGGTGCAAACAGCCACTTCAGGGCAGAGTTCCCGGCCAATCATCCGTGACAATCGTTCCGATTGCGCTGGTTTCGAGGCAAAGTGAGGCCGAATTCCTTTCGCAACCCAATCAGACACCACGGAATCGCAGCGGGCAGGCAATTCAGCCGTATCCACTCTGGAGTTCGCTTTCCCTGTAAGACTATTATGTCGGCTTGCGAATCGTCGCGGAATTCGCGAGAGATACTGTCCCTCGCTGGCTGCGACGATTCTTCCTGATTTCGTGTTTCGAATCCTGCTGGGTGGTCGAATATGTCTCGCACCGTTGTTTATTGTCTGACGCTGATCATCGCCGGGCTGCCATCAGTCATAGCCGACGAGATCTCGCCGCGGGAGCTGCAGGCGTTGGGACTGGAAGCACGCTGGAGCGGTCAGGCGATCATGGACGTGACGCGCGACGGCGTTCGGTACATCACCAATGATGAATCCAACGTCTACGTGCAGTCGACCGGCGGCATGCTGACGGCACTCCACGGCGAAAACGGACGCAAGCTTTGGAATGCACAGGTGGGACGTACAGACGAACCTGGCATGATGGCCGTCACAAATAGCAAGACACTTCTGGCTGTAATTGGCCCGGTCGCCTACGGGTTCAACAAGTTTAACGGCACGCCACTTTTCGAATTCCGTCTGCCGGCGCAACCTTCAGCCGCTCCTGCCATGAACGAAGGTGTGTTTTTCATGCCGATCTCAGGTGGTGCACTCTACGCCTATTCGCTGAGTATCCTGGAATACCGGACACGATACGGGAAGCTGCCGGAAACGGTGATCCAGCCTTTTCTGTGGCGTTTCATTTGTGCTGAAGAAATCACGCACCCTCCCGTCGTCGGTGAGCGAGCGGTTTCGTTTGCGTCGGAAGACAATAGTTTTTTCTCTGTCGAAATCACGGGAGTTAACGCCGGAAAAACGCGGTGTCAGCTGCTGCTCAACGAACCCTCAACCGCAGACCTCGCCATCGCTGACAACAAAGGCGGTTCCAGTGTTCTGATGCTGACGGGAGAGAATCGTGTCTTCAGTGTTGACATGCTGACCGGCAACACGGAATGGACCTACCCGATGGGCCGCGGCATGACACATCAGCCGATCATCATCGGATCTCAGGTTTACGTCGTGACCACCAACGGCACGGTTAACAAACTGGATCGTGATGAATTTTCGCCATCGTGGGGACGTCCGCAGGAGTTACCGAACTGGCAGGCTCCGATGTACATCGGCGCAGGGATGGCAGACGCCAAACCGGACGCACCGATTCAGGGAGTTGTCGTTGAAGGCATTGTGCCAGGTTCGTCAGCTGATAAGGCAGGACTGCAAACAGGTGATGTGATAAAGCTTGTCGATGGTCTGAACATCGACAGCACTGAAACAGCCAGGAACGCCCTGTCAGAATTGCCGCCGCGACTCGAACGCACCATTGTCGTAACTCGAAGTGGCGAAGAAGAACGTCTGACGATTCGCGTTCCCTCTTTTCGGTGGGAAGCCAGCGGTGTTCGCTCACTGGCAGCGATTGGTCGCTTTGGAGTTTACGGGATCGATCTGGCTGGTCGGCTGGTTGGCTTTGATGTGAACACCAGCAAGCCGCTGGGTCGTGTCAACATTCAGGACTTCCCGATCTATCACCACAACTCGGAAACCGATCAGATTTACCTCGCAACCAAGTCCGGGCGAGTGATTTGTCTCCGTGAGATTGGCCCGAAAGTCACAATGCCCGAACTTTCGACTGTCAGCAACTTCGCAACAGTGAAAAGCGTTGGTGTAAAATACGGTGCCGCGATTGATGATGTTGGCACCGTCGTTTGTGAATTAGAACTGCCCAACGGTGACGTTCAGGAAATCGTTAGTACACACAAGGGGGCGGTTCGCGAAGTCTTCGTACAGCCGGGGGAAATTGTGAAAGTCGGCGATCCTTTGATCTTAATCGCCGACGATCAATTCGCCACTTATCACCAGGTTCCGCAGCAGCGTCCGATCGACATTGAGCTGACTGATCCAAACGCAGCCGCACCGGATGACGGTAATCTGTAGGCGTGAGTTGCCGGTATTCGGCGATATTGCCATGATGAAGGTTGATTCCATTTCGGCCTTCAGCATCCGGTGAACTCATGCAACGTCTGCTATCGCTTATTCTACTCATTCCGCTCTTCGGCATTTTCGCGACCGCCGCGTTCTCAATAGAACCCGACGACGCTTCGAAGCGTCCCAACTTTCTCTTTTTTCTGGTGGACGATCTGGGCTGGGCCGACGTCGGCTGCTTTGGCAGCACGTACCATGAAACTCCGCACATCGACGCACTTGCAGCGTCGGGGATGAAGTTCACCAACGGCTACGCGGCGTGCCCCGTGTGTTCTCCCACGCGAGCCAGCATCGTCACGGGGCGTCATCCGGTTCGCGTCAATGTGACCGACTGGATTCCCGGCGCGAAAGCCACAGGCGCCTACAACCCTCGGTTCCAGCAGATCAATGATCGCGACAACCTGGCTCTTGAAGAAGTCACCATCGCGGAAGCTCTCAGGCAACACGGCTACAAAAACTTCTTTGCCGGCAAATGGCATTTGGGTGGCGATGGCTTTCTGCCGACAGACCAGGGCTTCGACATAAACATCGGCGGCCACGATCGCGGTTCGCCGCCGGGAGGCTACTATGCTCCGTACAAAAATCCGTACTTACCCAACAAAGAAAAAGGCGAATACCTGACCGAACGTTTGACGGCCGAATCCATCAGCTTTCTCGAACAGCAACCGGCCGAACAACCGTTTCTCCTGTATCTGTCGTACTACAACGTTCACACGCCGATTCAGCCCTACAACAAACGGATCGATCATTACCGCGAAAAGGGCCAGGAGCTTTTTGCGGACACGACTGTTGAACCAATCACAGAACGCCGCGGCCTTTCACGAGCTCGCCAGGACAATGCCGAATTCGCATCGATGGTCGCTGCAGTTGATGACAGTGTCGGAGCAATTTTGGAAGCTTTAGAATCGCTCAAACTGGCGGACGACACCGTGGTGATGTTCTTTTCCGACAACGGCGGACTGTGTACCGCGAAGACTCCACGATCAACCTGCAACCTGCCGCTGCGTTCGGGGAAAGGCTGGCTGTACGAAGGCGGCATCCGCGAACCGATGATCGTGCGAGCTCCCGGCGTCACAAAAGCCGGGGCTGAATGCGATCAACCCGTGGTCAGCATGGATTTCTTTCCAACAATGCTGGAACTCGCCGGACTTCCGACCCAGCCCGATGTCCACGCGGATGGCACCAGCCTTGTCCCGTTGCTGAAGGGGGAAACTGCCGTTCCCCATCAACCAATCTATTGGCACTATCCGCACTACCACGGCTCAACATGGGCTCCCGGTGCCGCAATTCGCGACGGTGATTGGAAGCTGATTGAACTCTACGAATACGGCGAAACAGAACTCTACAACCTTCGTGACGACATCGGCGAAACGAAAAATCTCAGCGCCGCCAACCCAGACAAAACGTCCGAACTCAAGCAGAAACTCATCGCGTGGCAGACGAAAATGAAAGCCACCATGCCGACACCAAACCCCAGCTACGACCCCGCCGCTCCTTTCCTGCCGCCCGCCGGACAGCCTAAGAAAAAAAGTCGCTGACGTTTCACCAACAGCCTCCGCCCCAGGTTCCAACTTCGCCCAGCCACGGATTTCCTGAAGAGACTACTCATGCG
>CAYZYB010000111.1:0-9536 GCA_964481505.1 uncultured Planctomycetaceae bacterium
AACCCAGGTCAATCACTTCCTTGAAGACCAGATTCACGGAACAATGATGCAACCCCCAGGCACAGATTCTTGCCTGAAAATCGCTGATGAAGAACTGTTTTGTATCCCGTGCTGCGGAGTTCTCGTATGTCAGAAGTGGTTCCTGTCGAACATCGCGAAGTGTATCGCCCCGATGGCTACGTTAATTTCGGCTTGCTGCCCGTGATGCTGTTGCTACCACTCTTCGCTGCGGTTCTTGCCGGATGGTTGATGTCGCTGTGTTTTCAGTGGGGCTGGTATCTGCTCATACTTGTGCCATTCATTGTCGGCATGATCCCGGTCGCAGGCCTGCACCTGATGGTCAAGTGGTCGCACTGCCGAAACGCGTTTGTGGCTGGCTTCGTTGGATTCCTGATCGGAGTGACCACCTATCTCAGCAGCTACCACATTACCTGGCTTTCCAATGCGCCGCCGGCATTGCGTATGGAGTTCGCCCATCGACTCGATTTTCTGCCAACATACATTCAACACCGAATGCAGACGGACGTTCAGGAAGAAGCAGGAATGCCGCAGCGAAATCAGGCACAGCCGTCTCCTGTGATGAACTGGATCATGTTCTCTGTCGAATTCCTGATCCTTATTGGAATGTGCACGATGGTCGCTGTCGCGCATGCGCGGCGAGCGTACAACAAGGATCTGTTGCAGTGGATGCAGAAACAGGAGGTTCTGTTTCCTGCGGGAACATCAGCCATCCTGCGAGAGGCTCTGGATACGGAACAGCTTGAGAACTTTGTACAGACAACCAAGCCGATCGCAATTGGGCAGCAGCATATCTGCCGTGTTGTCGTGGAATTCGCCAATCCGAAAGATGAATCGCCTCTCGATTATCCGGTGTATCTCACCACACATGAAAACTCGAGTGCCTTCTTTCGAAAGGTGGGAAACAGGTTTCGGCAGGTTCAACTTACAACGGCAGAAGTCCTCCAGTTGCAACCGTTGTTCTCAAATCTCAACAGGGAAGTTCAAACCTCTCATCCAGAACTTGAGCACACGAAAATGCGCGGTACAAAATTGCGGGTGGCGACGAAGCCAACGCAATTCGCCACGATCGCCGAAATCCCGCCGCCGTTTGGCGGGACGGTATTGACGTCGAGTTTTCTAATCTGGACGAACGTCCTTGGGGGCATCCCCTTCGTGTTCTGGGGACTCGCAGCAGCAGCGTTCTATGGTGTTTACCATTGGAACGAAACATCGTTGCCATTGGCGATTGCGTGTGGCGTCGTTGGGGCAGCCCTGGCTGGAGTGGGACTCGTTCTGGCGCTTAGGTTTCCGTTGTATGCGGAATCCCGCTATACGCTGAAACGTATGCGAAAGGCGATCGGGCAACGAATTGATCCGCTTGTTGATGCGGACGATCCGGAAGCCATTTTGGTAGGAATCACGCCGCGGGAAAACTGGCAAAAAGTCAAACTCGAAATCGCGTCAGACTTCGGTCTGCTGCAGTTTTCTCGGAAGAATCGGGAATTGCTGATCGAAGGAGACAGTGAACGCTTTCGAATTCCCGCGGGATCGATTTTGGAATGTGCGTGCGAGCTATTTCGGCAACCAATGGACAAAGAAACGGAACACTGGATGGTGTCTATGCAGGTGGCGCTGAATGATGCGACCCGTGAAGTCATTTTCGGACCGGCGCACACTCAGTTTCGAGGACGCACAAATGCTACACGAAAGCAGGAGATTCAGGAATTGGTGAATCAGATCGACGCCATGATCAAAGATTGCGTTTCAACAGCATGAGGCTGTACACAACAACTCCGCCGACCACCAGCGTTCCGAATCGCAGCAGGTTACGGCCCACATGCGGGCGCGTTCGACCGACAAATTCTGCGATTACCGCAACAACCGCAACCATGATGAACTTAAAGAACACCATCCCACGAATTCCCCAGCGGTGCAGGATCATGCGAGCGACAGGATTGCCTTCGATGAGCGGATTCTGAGTCCTGCCTTCGGCGCTGTATCGCAGAATCAAGTACGTCATAAAAACGTCCATCGCGCCGACCAGAATGAACCAGCTGAGTTCTGTTTCGTACAGCAGCGATGACTTGCGACGTTTACTCACATTGATGTTCCAAACCGACGAATGATATTTTCATCGTTCACGATACCGACAACAGGCACGGAATCCACCATTGATGCTGTGGCAATATCTTTGTCATAGCCAAGTCGAATCAAATTTCGTCCGCCCTGAGCGCGTCGGAGTGACGGTTCTATGCCTGCCGCTGTCAATTCGTTGCACTCCTGTCGCCAGTGATTTTCGGCCACCTTTCCTGCATCGTTGGCCTTCCAGTCTTCGCCCGTGTTTTGCAATGCCTCAGAGAGTGCGCCGGCAAACAGGACGTCTTCCCCTGTGATCACTCCATCAGTACCAGCGCATACGATGTGTATCGGCTTCGGCTGCGATGCGATTCGTTGCAGCACAGCAGAAAAATTCACGAAGGCTCCGATCAAAATTTCATCGGCCTGTTGCGATCGCAACAAAGCCTTTGTGCCATTCGTCGTTGTGAAACCAATCGTCTTGCCACTGACAACAGACGGGGAATAGTCGTCAGGGGAATTGCTCAGATCAAAACCGTCGATCTTAATCCCACCGCGTTCTCCGCCCAGCAAACAGGTTCCATCTGCGGAAGCTTCGCGAATGGCAAACGCGTCTTCAACCGCACCGCACGGAATCACACCACCGGCGCCGTTCGCCAGCGCATGCGTGATCGTTGTCGACGCTCGCAGGATGTCGACGATGATGGCGATTCCCCCTTTTACATCAGCAGGATCAAACAACGTCGGCAAGAGATGAACGAAAATTTCCTGAGCCATAAGACTACTACGACAACCGTTCCAGTTTGGTCACGCGGCCTGTGCCGACCCATTCGGCGACGTAGACGTCACCATTCTCGGCAAAGCATGCATCGTGTGGATGCACAAACTGCCCTGGCAGCCATTGATCGGGTTTGGTGCGAAGAGACTTCACTTCGTTTAACCGATCGACAGCGGTCCCCAACTGCGCGACCACTTCGTTCTTTTCGTTCAGCAACGACACGCGAGCTTTCAGTTCCGGCACCAGCATCAGGTTCTTCCACGTATCAACATTTGCTGGTAAACCGAAGCCGTCGAGTGTTTCCAGGTACTTGCCATCCATGTCGAAAATCTGCAACGTGCCGTGAGCTCGATCGGTCACCACGATTGTAGGTTCACGTCCGGGACGATTGTCGACCCACAATCCGTGAGCGGTCTTGAACGTTCCTTTGCCTTCGCCGGCACCACCAAAGCAGCTCACCCAATTCGCATCTTTATCAAATCGGTGGATATAGAACGAACCGTATCCGTCGGCGAGCAGAAAACCGCCGTCATCCAGAAATGCAAAGTTCGTCGGAAGAAAACCCTTGCGGCTCCAGTTGCTTTTGGTGCTGAGGTCTTCGCCCGGATCATACACGCCAGATTCCATCGGCGCCTTCTTGTGCCAGACGGTTTCTCCAGTCAGCGTCATCTTGGCGAAACACTTCACCTGCTGATAAGCGGCGACGTAAAGAAATTCTTCACTGCCTTCCTGGCGTACTTCGATGCCATGACCACCACCCTGAAACTGACTCCCGAACGCACGAATGAATTTGCGTTCCGGATCAAAGACAAAGATGGACGGATGATCCTTTTGATCGGCGCGCCCTTCGTGAATGACGTACAGGTTGCCCGCTTTGTCGACGGCCACGTTATGAGTCGTCTGCCAGTTGAATTTGTCCGGCAGCATGGGCCAGTCGTGTCGCACGCGGTACTTGTGCTCACCTTCGCCCGTGATAATTTCGTCACTCGTTCGACTGGCAGTGAACGCCATCGGAGCAGCCGCAATTACAGCAGCCCCTGCAGAGGCAGCGGACAAAAACTGACGGCGTGAGGAAGGCGTGGGGGACATGCGGAGCGACTCCAGGCAGGGACAACGTGCGCGTGATCATCGAATTACAATGCTACGAGGCAACACTAAGAATTGAAAGTCAGTGTTGAATTCCGCTCATGATGTCATTGCTTCGCCAACACTATTGCGCCTTCAACGCCCGCATTCGCCAGGTTTCAGGACTTTGGCCAGGAACGACCAGGGAGCGGACGCTACTATTTTGGGAAGTCTCAAACCATGGTGTTCCGGTCAGCTTAAAGAGTTCCTCTTCTGACACGTCCGGCGTCCCCGCAGCAAGTGCCGCGATCAGACGTTGCAGACACTTTGCTTGCGGCAGAGTCACACTTACGCCCCCATCGCCAAAGCCTCCGCCCAACGATGGCCGTCGCCAATAAAGCCTCAGCGATTCGCGTTTGCGCAAATCCACCGCTTCCAAATCAAAGTCGGCAAGGTCGTTCAATTGTCGGCGAAACGTTAGTTCTTTCTGATCGTCTGCATTAAGTGTTATTGTTTGACTTCGCTTTGTGAGGTTCGTGCCCAGGAATCCGTTTTCATCGAACTGCGACCAATAGGCAAATTGATCAGCGATGACGATTTTATATTGGCCCGATGGCAATCGGTATTCTTTTTGTGCCGTGTTGGCATAGCTGTCGAGAGTTCGAACAGCGACGTTGGAGTTTTTTTCCGTTGGCCGCAAAGTCACCTGCAGGCCCGGATCGTTAATCTTAACCTGCACAGTCGCCCGTACTGCCGGCGCCAATCGCAGTGTGCCGTCTTTGGTACCTGGTACGATGAAATTCGGCAGCGGATCGAAAACGTCTGCGATGGTCTCAGGCGCGGGGATTGAAAACTCGGCACTGTTGCGACGTTTAGGAATGCTTATCTGGACTTCATGCTCTTGCCGCAGTGCGCGAATGAACTCCTCATTCGGCACACCTTCTTCTGCCGCGGAAATCAGCAGATTGATCGCATGTGCTTGAATCTCGTTCCAGCTTTTACCACTATCGGACGGTCTGACAATTTCGCCTTCCCAGCGAAAATTGCCCGCCGCGCCTTTAGGCAGCTTTGCCAGATCTCTCTTCACCAGGAATTCCTCAGTGTTGTCCTCGCCAACCGTGATGTCTGTTGTCACGAACTTAGCATCCCAACCAAAGAGACGATCCTGAACTCCCACCTCATAGTCGCCAGGATGCAACCGCAATTGTGAGAAGCCAACAGTGGTGACCTGCTGTTCTGATCCCGGCACATAGCCACCGAACGCACTTTTTCGACGCACCACAAGTCGCATGCCGTCATCTTCAATCGTCACCTGCAGATATCCCGCACGTTCGTTTTTCGCCGGTTGGGCGGACATGACGACAGGTGGAGCAACTGTAGATTGTTCCGGCGTAAGTACTGCGGGCGCGACGCCGGGCTTCATGATCGAGGGGTCGTTCTTGTTTTCCAAAGCAAGGAGCTGGCTTACCCCAATTTTGTTTCCTGCAGCCGATCTCATGAACTGCACGACTTCACCCCACGCAGGATGCTGTCCGTTGTTGAATATTTCCGAAATACTCCCAGCAGGTGCAGCATCCAGTTCAACGACTGTGGTCAAAACGGATTCTTCGTCCGCGGGAAGCGTGTCCGCAAGCATGCGCTGCAATAGTTCGTTGACGACTCGAGCCTGCAGGGCGGAAAACGAGTAGGTTTTTCCGTTCCACAGGAAGCGGTAAAATTTCTCTTCTGTGAATCTCTTGTATCCTCGAGCGTCCTCTTTGTTGTTTGGGCGGCCTACAATTTTCTTCAGATCACGCGCCGCGACGACGCTTTGGAATTCGCCCGGTTTAATTTCGATTTGTTGATTCGTCGCGCTGTACTGTGAGGCTGTGTATGCTCCCGTCTGCGGGTCATACAGCTGCAACGATTGGTTCAGGCTACCGAGCATATGGTCCAATGTTCGTAGAGCGCCATTGTGAGTGGCGCCCGGTGCCGCCGCAATATCCTTCAGCCAGCCTACCTGCTTGTCGAAGATCATCACGCTGTAGCGACCTGCTGGTACCTTGTGCCGTCCTGCGGGAATTTCTGCGGGATAGTAGCCAACGACCGTTGGTCCCATGCCGAGCAGCAGCACGTGGATGTCGGGTTCAGCGATGTCGAGAATGAGACCGCCATATTCGCTGTCGGCAGGCCCCAGTTCGTCCGCTGCACCAAACTCTACCGGTGGCCAAAGATTAACTTCGGCCAACGTGCCTTCACGAATCCAAACCTGTTGTTTGAGGGTGTGTTTTCTTTCGGATGGACTGCTCATTGTCATCGCGATGTCGTGAAGACCAGACTCGATCCCCGTAACGATGGTGTAAGCGTCCTTGCGGGTGTCAAAGGTGACCCTTTCACCTTCAACAAGGACGTCCGAAAGTTCGTATTCACCGTCATGGCGAATGAAAAGTTGCCCCGTTCCCGGCTCATATTCGGGGATTGCGTACCCTTGCCACGCATCATAACCCACTCCAGCCACGAAGCACGCAGCAAAGCCAAACAGCAAGCGTTTCGTGAGCTCATTGACGCCAGGTTTAGCGACGTCTTTTGGTGACACGAGCCATCCAAACGGATTGGGAATTCGCGTCAACAGCCAGCCTGGTAATTCGCCGTCTGCAACTGCCGGCTTGCTGCGTTGGTGTGTCAGAAGTGTTGTGATGATGACAAACACTCCCACAATCGCCGTCCAGACAATCGCATCAGAACGCCAACGCTGATCCGTACCGACTCTTGCCGCTTCCAGGATAAACGGCAGGACTAACCATCCTGCAAAACAGTATGACGCAACGCGGCCAGCGAACCTCAATGTGTTTCCAGCACTGTTCGGAGGCGCTGTGACCATTCGAATTATCGTTGCCACTGCAGTTACAAAGACAATAAAGGCGAAGCCCAGAGAAACGAATGATGCGAGCTGACCATAAAGCGGGTATTCCGCGATCAGGAAACCACATATAAAAGCTGTTGCTGCACTCAACAACATTCGTAGAACGATCGTTCCCATAGAAGGACGAGTGAAATCGTCGTTGGCAGTCGCTGACTCTGGTTGTTGAACTTCAGGAGTGTTTGAGTCTGATCCTGATGTTCTCATCGCGGCAGCAGGTTCGGACGCTGGTTGTTCAGATTGAGGCCTTGCCTGAAGTTCTTTCGGCCGCGAATCTTCGATCGAAGATTTCTGCAGCACCGACATCCAGTACCAAATGCCCAGCGGTCCCAGCAGCGTCATGCCGCTCAGCTTAAATAGCGAAGTCCATGATTTGTTGCCGAGAATTTCTCCTCGCAAAAGCATGCCGATCATCATCACCACGGCAAAAATACCGAGACAGGTTGCCAAAATTGAAGAAGCGTTTCTCCTTACGTTTTGTGATGGATCCAAAACTTCTACAGCCACGAGAACAAACCACGCGACAAGACAAAACAGCAACAATGCACCAGTAGCAACGAACCAGGTTCCGACTCTATGCCGATTGACTCGCGGATCCATAACCGCCGCTGTGGGGGCTTCAGCAGGCATTGATTCGGAAGATGGAGGCGCTGTCGTTGGCACCTGTTGATTGATCAGCGTGTGAGATCCAGATCCCGCCGGCTGTTGAATACGAGCGAGATGTTGTTCCAGGATCACAGCAACACCTTCGGCGCTCTGGAGCCTCTTGTCCGCTGATTTGTCGAGCAGACAGTCGACAATCTGAACGAGCCAAACCGGGATCTCCGGACATTGTTCGAGGATCGGGCGCGGTGTATCCTGGGTCACTCGCTTAATTACGTGAGCGATGCTGTCGCCACGAAACGGACTGTGCCCGGTACACATCGCGTACATCACACAGCCCAGACTAAACAGATCACTGCGATGATCGACGCGTTCACCGTTGGCCTGTTCCGGTGACATATATTGCGGCGTTCCGGAAACTTCGCCTGTCCGCGTGACGGTAATGTCGTCAATGGCGCGAGCTAATCCGAAGTCTGTAATCTTGACGCGTTCGACGCCGTTTTCGAGAAGGATGTTGGCGGGTTTGATGTCGCGATGAATCACGCCCTGACGATGGGCGGCCGCGAGACCTTCGCTGATCTGACGACTGATCCTCACGATCTCAGCAATTCGAAATGGCCCGACCGCGTCCAGTTTCTGCTGCAGAGACTGTCCAACAACGCACTCCATCACCAAATAGGGCGGTGTTGGCTTTTCGGTTTCGCTGCCGTCTGATGCTTCTTCCACGGCGTGAATCGTGACCACATGTGGATGACTGATTGCTGCGGCTGCCTGGGCTTCACGCAGAAAACGACGGCGAGCATTCGGGTTCGCAGCCAGTTCCGGAATCAGTACTTTCACGGCAACAACGCGATTCAGCTTCAGGTCGACAGCTCGCAGCACGAGCCCCATGCCACCGCGACCGATCACTTCGAGCACTTCGTACGGGCCGATTGTTCCCAGGCAGCCTTCTTTGTCGATCGGCTTCAAAAAGCTGAGCGAAATCTCACCTGCCACCCCCGCCCCGCCGGCCGGAGTTTCCATGAAACTGCCCGCGTCATCATACGCTCTAAGCAGAGCGCGAACACGAAGCCGCTGTTCCTGATCATCATCGCAGACTTCGTCCAGCCATGCTTCACGTTCGGCAGGATCATCTTTTTGCAAAGCCTGCAGAAAGATACCTTCGATCGAATGGGGAGAAATTGACGACGTGCCATCTTCTGACCGAAATGTCATTTCGGGCTGTTCGAGATTCGTTTCGTCGGTATTTTCAGGCTCAGACATAACGTGCTCCGCAGACTAAGGTAATCGCTACACTCAGCCATGCGACAACCATCATCGCAGCGCCTCACGGAATTCTGAGAAAAAAACGCAGATCTTCCAAAGCTGTAAAGTCGGTAATAACAGCACACTTTTGCCGCATTAGAAACTCCGCAACAAGGAACGCCCTGCAAGCTCCGGACTGAGGGCTTTCAGTTGGCTGCAATACTCCTCGCGAACAGCTCAGTATTTCTCTTCCATTTCTTTCATCGGATGCCTTCTATGCGCAACCGATCCGACAAAAGCGTATCGCCATCCTTGATGGAGTCGGGCCGTTCCGTTGAGTTCCGTCGCGTGGATGGGTTGTTGGCGAGCCACACTCGAAGTGGCGTCTCTGCCCATCGATTCTGAAGACGGGTGCCTCATGTTGCAGAGCAAGCGACGCGACCGGCGTTGGTTGCTCGCATACTCAAATCTCTTTAAAGCGGCGAATACATGCACGACAACTGGCACGTACAGATTCGGTTTCGTCTTGAGAATGGTGCGTATTTAAAAAAGGGCGTGATTGCAGATTGCAACCACGCACTTTGCGGTTTGGATCTTCGCGTTCCGTCGACTGTCTATCGACCGAACAGTTGAGCGGCTCCGTTGCCAGTCGTTTGCTGTGGAAGACGCTGCTGTGGTTGGCTGGTGAAAGCTGGGCGTCGTGATCCGCTGCGTTGGAAGAGTGATCGGGCACCTGGCTTTTCGCGTTCTGTCTTGAATTGAGCTCCGTAGGTTTGTTGGCCGTTGGTTGATCGAGCCATTCCGGCTGCCGGACCGTACAGTGGAGTGAACTGAACCCAAACGTAGACATAGCCCTGACCTGGACGATAG
>CAYZYB010000112.1:0-9481 GCA_964481505.1 uncultured Planctomycetaceae bacterium
TGCTCATACTTTAGGTGTTGCGATCTACTCTGCGATCAGAATTTGATCTGAATTCCATCTGATAGTGGGGCCCGGAATTCAGAAATGCTTCGTCAGCGGATGTTCCTGAGAATCTTCGCCAGGGACACTCAGTATCCGCGACCAATGTGAATTAGGGATAGATTCGCGTCGCCAATTCGTGGATTTCATCGCGCGTGGCAGTGCCATCGCCATCACGATCCAGATTATAGAATCTCAGGAAATGCCGCACCACAATTGGTGCTTCACTCTCACTGATTTCCCCGTCCTGATTCGCATCCATGGTGGCAAAGACTCGCTTCACGTAGGTGTCGATTTTTCGAGTTCGTTCCGCAAGTTCCGCGGGGCTCTTTTCGTCTTTCTTTGCGTTAGAAGCTGTGGGCAACTTGCGGGGCTGAGCAACTTCAAAAAACGCCACAGCCATTTCTTCCCAGGTTTGATCTCCCCACGTTACCCATTGTTTGGGATCCGGGTTAAACGGGTTCCTGTCGGAATTGTCGAACGCCGCTTCGAAACGCAGAGACGTCAGGTTCTCAAGTGGAATCGGTTCCTTCAACGTATAGCTGTGCTGCCAGTTGAAATCGTATCGCGGAACGTCGAGAAGGATTTCGGAATCGTCTTCTGCGCTAAGCAAGCGAAATGACTTGCCCCGATAGTGCATGTGTGGACTGGCAGCCAGCAATTCGGCGCGTGGTGGCATCCACGGCACTTCTGCTTTCACAACGTGGTTTTCGGCGTGCGGTGGAATTTCGAATTCCTGATTCAACGCAATCAGGGTGAAGACTTCGTGCGTCACGTTGGGTTCGTCGATAAATTTGATGCCGACTTTGGTAATGTCTTCCTGTACTTTGCCATTTGGCGTGTAGTGCATCTGAAACACAAATTTGGAACCCGCCGGAATCCTGCGAGCTCGCCCTGGCGGCATCGGCACCAAACGCTGACCCGGCACGTACGCTCCCAGCCAGCCCAGACCTTGAACGTTGGAACCGTCGGGCGGTCGCACAAACACGATCGCATGGTGCACCACAGACCGGCTGCCAGGAATCACCTGAGCACCCGAAATCCACTTGTCTTCCCGGAAGCCTGGATCCACCACAAAGTATTGATATTCGACGACACCATCTTTTGGCACAGTATAGGGTCGAGAACGCATCGCGATCACCTGATCGGGCTTGCCACCAAGTTGCCAGCCTTCGACATATTCGATTGCTGGCGGCAGCTTTGACGCGTCGCCTTCCTTGAGACCGCCGGCGATCCAGTCGCGAATGATCTGTTTGTCTTTTTCCGGCATGTGCCGACAGTTGGAAAAATCGCCAAAATTCGGGTCAGCGTGCCATGGCGGCATGCGACCGTTTTCGATGGTTTCGAGCATGGTGTCGGCCCAGCCTGCAACTTCGCCGTAGCTGTCCATGGCGAATGGTCCGATCTCCTGGCTTCGGTGGCATTCTATGCAGTGTTGCTGCAGCACGGGGACAACATGTTGAGTGTAAGTGATGCTGTTCTCGGCGACCGTGCGTTTTTCGCGACTGTTAACGCGACCAATCAGACACCCCTGCGCGTCTGTCCTGGACACACTCACCGGTTTTCCATCCAGTGTTTCCTGAATCGCAGTCAGCAGGTCGCGCCGTTTCGCTGTCGATCGATTGACGCCGGGTTCGTACTGATCGTCAATCCGACCGCGGTACAGAACGTCCAGGCTGGAGTTCAACAGGAAGACTTCCGGCGTCCGAAGTGCCTCGAATTGATCAGCGATCACGTTGTCTTTGTCACGAATGAAGGGAAACGTGATTTCCAATTCATCGACGTAGCCTTTCACGTCACCAAACGAATCCTGCCGGTTACTGTTGATACCAATCACCCGCACCTCGTGCTCGACAAAATCAGCAGCCAGCTGATTCAGTCGCGGACCGTAAATCCGCGCCATCGGGCATTCTGCGCCCAGAAAGCAAACCACGGTCAGTTTCGGCATGCCATCCGGGGCAGCCGTCACGTTCAGCTTTTCACCAGTCACGGTCAACGCAGAAAACGACAACGACGCCTCACCTGCGTCTGCCTTCGGATTCGCCCACAGAGAAAACACGACGGCAAACACAAGCAGTTGCAGGTGACGATACATGCGCAGGAAATCTCAATCGAAGAAAGACGAGCCATCGAAGAGAACTCGCCCCAAGCCAACGGTGACATCGGCATGGGGCGAATTCTGTGACTTTGGGTCGATTGTAGACCACTTCGTTCGCCAGGCAAAATCTTAGCGACAGATTTCGTCCCCGCGAAAGATAATACACATTTGGCAGCGTACGGAGGCGCGTCGTCAAAGTTGACTCTCACCCGTACCTGGCCTTTCCATGCCCGCGTTCCAAACGCTTCGAGTGGATTGGAATCTGTCCCACTAATTCCAGGACAGGGGCTAACACAATGCCATCGCGGAATGACTGCCAATGCTTTTTCGAAACTGGCATTCGGCCAACAGCATCTGTTTGACCGCTTCGACGGAGACTGTCGATGGGTTTACGTTGGCCTGAATCAGAGAGTCGTATACAGCGCGGCCAGCAGCTGATTCGAGAAGCTGTTGTTCGAGGTTTTCGGGGTTGAATGTCATGAGAAAATCCTTTCCGTTACCGGTCATTGGTTTTGACAAGAGGTCTTTGAGGCAGGTTCAGAGTTTGGTGGATCTCAGAGTGAGATTCCTCAAAACCTGAATGCACCTGCAGGAACCAACTTCCAAAGTGTTCCAACAGGTGTGAAGGTTGCCGACGCGGGCGATGAACTCGCCCTGCCAGACGATGAGGTCAAACGCAGACAGCGTGCCACTCCAGGCGACATCGCCTAAAATTCCCCCGATGTCCGTGATGAGCACGAAAACAAAGACGTTCGGATTGTCCCGATCGGGCAAAACCTGCAGCGACGAAGTTGACTGGCCAAAATCTGTCACCAATCTGGCAACGAACTGCGTCATGCTGATGACACCGTGTCCGTGGTCTCAAGCCAGGTAGCTTCGAATGAGTCGCTATGAGCGGTGAACCACTCCTGCGGTTGAAAGAAC
Organism: uncultured Planctomycetaceae bacterium; assembly: GCA_964481505.1. GTDB lineage: Bacteria > Planctomycetota > Planctomycetia > Planctomycetales > Planctomycetaceae > Fuerstiella. The sequence continues at coordinate 3,062 of CAYZYB010000112.1, forward strand.
TGCAAGGATTTCGGGCATTACGACGCCACGATCAATGCAGACAGGCGTTTGAAGGCTTTGTCATTCCTACAGTGGTGTTTATCGTGCGTTTCGAGTCATGGATCGATATTGACAGAAACGGGCAAAACCTGCAAATTCTGCAACTTCAGGCTTCGTGTGGTGCGTTCCACCAGTGGACACTCGCTGTTCTCCGGAACGGTTCCGCTGCCGGGTTTGAACCGCGGGCAGAGGATTTGCCCGCTCCACTAACTTCCTGATATTCCCAATCTCCATTCGCAACCACGGAAGGTGCGTGATGAGTCGCTGGAAATTCCTGCTGAGCTGTACGTTTATTGCCACCTATCTCGGCGTTCTGTCGTTTGGCATTGTGGCTCACGCTTTAAAAGTGGGACTGTGCGGAAACACGCTCAGCTACTTTGTAGTTTGGGACATGTTTTGCGGCTGGACGGCCTGGGACGACAGAACGCACGTCATCGCAGAAGGTTCCAGCGGAGAATTCTATGAAGTCCGCGAGCCGTGGGGAGAATTTCATCCGTTCGGTAACGTGGCCCGAATTCACTACGACAACGCCGGAAGCCTGCTTCCGCGGCACATCAGGAATGTGCTTGAGCACACAGAACATGAACAGATCGACCACGTCTATGTTGTTCAGGAAGTCTGGCCGAAGCAATTCAACCTGCCGCCGAAAATGTTTGAGCATTATTTCGGCAGACCGAATGACAAGCTGTCGTACTTCCATCTGCGTGCCGTGCGTCGAGAAGACGGAGGCCTCATTCGAGGCTACCCAAGCTGGTATACGCAGCAGACGCTGAATTCGATTGCCGACAACCCACGCCTGCAGCAGCAAACACAACAGGCGTCCAGCTTCTACAACACGCTGTTTACTCCGATGTCTTCACGCAGCGGACCATCGACAGGGCAGTCGAACGCTTCGGTGTTGTCGACGAATTAGCAGCGTAAAACTGCCACCGACGGAATACACCGGGGAACAATTCTTCCCGAAACTCGCTGGTGGCGACCGCTGGTCATTTCAATGAAAAACATTGCTCTCGGAGATTCAATCATGAATCCGTCAACTTCGCTCAACAACAAACGATCGGTACTGAAAGAGTTCTTTTTTGCCGAAGAAGTTCCGTTTGGTGCAGCGTTAACTCGAATGGCGCTGCCGCTGGCGGCTTCGATTCCGATGTTGATGCGGTTTTCGCGTGTCCGCGAGTTATACACGACGGACGGAGCGACCATTCAACTGTTTGAACTCTACGGTCGCGGCGCTGTCCTGCCGATCCTTCCACCGGAACTCGCTGTCCCGCTCTATGGGATAATGCTGTTTGCGATGTTTTGCACAATCATCGGATTGCGCACGCGGTTGTCATTGATTACGACTTGCACGCTGTACGCCTACTTCAATCTGCTCGACGGCGTCAGCACGATCACGAAGTACTCTGTCATCGCCACACACGTGATGCTGCTGTTGTCGGTGTCGAATTGTGGAGCTGTCTGGTCCGTTGACGCGTGGCTGAAGAAACGAAGATCCAACACAGGCTCCGTTCTGCCGCCGCGGTTCGCAGTCTGGCCTGTGCGACTGATGCAACTACTGTTCGCTTCGATGTATTTTGGAGCCGCCGTTACGAAAATTCAGACTGCAGAGTTCTTTAGCGGCGAACAAATGCGGTACTGGATGCTGAGCAACTGGAATTACAGCAATCCAATTGGTGAAGTCATGGCCATGTGGTCACCAATGCTGCTCATAAGCGCTTACCTTGCTGTCGTCTGGGAGATTCTGTTCGCGTTTCTGGTGTGGCAGCCCAGAAGTCGAGTGCCCATGCTGATTATTGGAGCTGGTTTTCACTTTATGACCTGGCTGACACTGGGATTGTACATCTTTCCAGCGATTTGCCTGGCGGCGTACTTCGCGTTTGTCTCGGAGGCTGATGTTCTTCGCCTGCGACAGTTTGCCCACCGTTATCGTGTGGCGAAAATTCTTCATTGGCCAATCGCAACAGGTTCGCGCGTGCTTGGAACTGTGCCGCAATTGCTGCCGGCAACCGTCACGTGGGTTTGCCTGCTGGCCGTTGTCGGCCTGGCGTCAGGCGAATTGGAATATCGAATGGATCTTTACGGAACTCGGTCACCGTCTGGAAAAATGTCACTGAAACCCATGGACCGCGTCGTTGCTCAAACGATGATTCATCAGCAGCAACGTTTGCGGCAGAAGGATAAGTTCTTCAACTTCGATATCGGCACGTCGACAATTGGAGGTCAGCTGTCGAATCGCAGAACCGAATTCGAATACGGCGAACGGATGATCGCTCAATGCAACATGAATCCGCCGCATGAAGACATGTGGGTGGAGTGCCAGTTGGAAGATGAAGAGAATCGTGCGATTGAGCGTTTCGGGCAATTCGTCACCCGCGAAATGCTGCGAGCGGACTTCTATTACACGTTCGGAGATCGCCTGCCGCCCGGCAGATACAGTATCGTGTTGAAAAACACGAATCAGGAAATTTACCGACGCAATTTTACTCTGACCGGGCAACCGCCAGCCAACAACAGGTCTCAGGGCGTGTTGACCAACTGATCGAAACGTGCCGCGTTGTATAACTTAGCCAGTCACTGGCGAGACCAGCAGAATTCCGACCAGCAGGTCGTAAGCGGCATGACACCCGACGGTAATTCCGAAGCCACGCAGAAAGAAAATGGCGGCGAAAAATGTTCCTGCTGCGATGCGGAACGAAAACGCAAACAGGTTGAATGCGTCAGCCGCCGGGCCAACGTGATGCGCTAGAGCGAATAGAAATGCCGTACTGATTGCGGCCATTGCAGCAGCGAATTTCGGCGGACATTCGAACATTCGAAACCCAAAGAATACGAGTGGCAGCAGCAGCAGTCGAAACATCACTTCTTCGTAAACTCCGGCGCCAATAAACGATACCGCTCGTGTTAAATGCCCCGTATCCAGCATCAGCAATCGCGGATCTGCCGGCTCGGCGTGCAGATTCACAAACAGAAGTTGATGAACCTGCCCCACGGCGATCAGCGCAACCGCCAGCAGAAAGCTCTCGGCCAGCATTCCGAGTTGCGTGTCCAGGCGAACCTGCCAGGGATGGCGACGCACGATATGCCACGTGAGCAGGACAACAAGCACCAGCGCTGGCAACAGCAGAAGCTGACCCATTCCGGCATTCGAAAGCAGTGACCGCATCCAATAGTCCGCGCCATTTCGGACGTGTCGCGAATCATTGTCCGACAACATCAACACGCCGGCTTCATAAACAGCAATCCACGGCAGCAAAAACAGCAGACAGGCCAACGGCCGCCGCGCTTCGCTCCAGTAGTCGTCGGTTGATGGAGTGTTGAGTAACATCTGTGAGACCTGGACTTCTTCACATTGAGCAGACCGTGCCGGACAGTGCCCAGGGCAAAGTCCTCAATTTGCATCGTGGGAACGCGGCTGACTTCAAATGGTGAGCGGGGCGTTTGTTTACTTTTATCGGCACCAGGTCGGTACACGGACGACGCGGAGTGCCGGTGTTCGCCTGCAGTTTTTGCCGAAAGCGGCAGGCACGGCCTGTGATCTACTGAAGCAGAACAATCGTTTCAGCGGTTCAGCGTTATCGGCGGTGCTGGCTGACAGACAGACGTCCGGTTAGAGAACAACTGCGGGAGATAACGGTCGGCCAGAGATTGCTGTTGTGCTCAATCGATGTTTGCCGTGCCGCGCGGACCGGGCGCCTGCGGCATGATGATCACAATCGCTCATTGCCGATGACTCAGCAAAACCGGCACCATCGGTCGATTGTGCTGGCACGGCTGAAACGCGCAGCCGCGGACCTTCCGACGGAAAATCACGGACGTATTTTCATGAGCTCTGACGAACTCAGTCCCAATTCGCTCGAAGCCATCGCAGCAGCCCTTCTGCCCGATGAACAGCAAGCCAGCGATTCGCAGCTGCCTTCGGTCGATGGGATGATCGCCGTCGCGGCGGACTTGCGAAATCTCCTATTTCCAGGTTACAGGCAGCGACGTCGTCCCACCGGACTTCATCGCCAGCAGGAAAACTCACAACTGCTGATCCACGTCAGATCGAGACTGCGTTTGGAAGTCGGCCGTGCGTTGACTCACGGGCAGAACGCTTCATTAAAGCTCCACGACGCAACCCCCGCTGCTTCCACATGCGCGGAAGCAATCACCGATCAATTTTTGAAGACCCTGCCCCGTTTGCAGCGGACCCTGGTGGCTGATGTTCAGGCCGCCTTCGACGGAGATCCTGCGGCACGCACCGATGACGAAATTCTGCTGTGCTACCCTGGATTCGAAGCGGTGCTGATTCACCGCGTCGCCCACGAACTTCACCGTTTGCAGGTTCCCTACCTGCCTCGAATTCTTGCGGAATGGGCGCACCGCGAAACCGGAATTGACATTCATCCCGGGGCAACCATCGGTGCCAGCTTCTTCATTGATCACGGGACCGGTGTCGTTGTTGGCGAAACATGCGAAATCGGCAGCGGAGTCACACTGTATCAGGGCGTTACGCTGGGAGCGTGGTCGTTTCCGCGTGACGAACAGGGCAACCTGATTCGCGGCACAAAACGACACCCGACACTGGAAAACGGCGTGACCGTTTACAGCAACGCCACGGTGCTTGGCGGTACGACAGTGGTGGGAGCGGATTCGCAGATCGGATCCAGCGTGACGCTGGGACGCAGTGTTCCGGCCAATACTATTGTGACTCTCGAAAAGCCCGTGCTACGCTTTCGCGAAGCGGGTTAGACACCAGACAGCGGCCACCAGCTACTCCAGAGAAAAGCCTCGTGGCAAAAGTTCGGCAAGGCAAACGACTTCCGGATGCGGCGCATCCGGAAGATCGAGATTGTCGAGCAGCAGTGTCATTTCGCGATTGAATTCGTACAGAAACTGACGGCATGTCCCACAGGGAACAGGTTGCCCGGTCAACGAAACGCAGGCCGCGATAATGTCGTTCTGTCCTGCAGCAACGGCCGCACAGACCGCTCCTCGTTCTGCGCAAATCGTGAGCCCGTACGAAGCGTTTTCGACATTGCATCCCGCAAAGATGTCACCGGATGCGGTCAGCACCGCAGCCCCAACGTTGTAGTTGGAATAGCGAGCATAAGCGTTGGCGCGCGCGGTTCTCGAAGCCGCGACCAGTTCTTTCCACGCAGACGGTAGCTCGATGGCGTTTGTATCAGGCATGGTTTGTCGTCTCCTCTTCTTCGTCGCCCGGATCCGTCGTGGCAGCACCGACGTTTTCTGTAACTGCGCCGTCGGCTGATGCCTCTCCTTTCGCTGGTGTGTTGAGCAGGTCTGCGGAAGTGATCCGATTCAAATTGACCCCGGACGGCGAGTCCAGTGAAAATTCTGTAGCTGGCAATTCCGGTGGCGTTTCGAACGGAAGTCGCACCGTAAAGACGCTGCCTTTGCCAAACTCACTTTCCAGATACACGTCGCCGCCCAGCAGTCGCGAAAGTTCTCGAACAATCGAAAGCCCGAGCCCCGTGCCACCGTATTCGCGTTTCACATGATCGCGTTCACCGCCTGTTGTCGTTCCCTGGCGAAATTTTTCGAAGATGGTGCCCTGGTCATGCATGGGAATCCCAATGCCCGTGTCCTCAACGCACAGCTCAAAGGTGTCGTCGTTGAGTGACTGACAGCTGACTCGAACGCGACCACCTTCCGGCGTAAATTTGATCGCGTTGGACAGCAGGTTGGTCACAATTTGACGGATCTTTCCGGCGTCCTGGTGAGCGTTCGGAATATTTGCGTCCTGATCGCGAATTCGTAGTTCGATGTTCTTTTGATCGGCCAGCGGCATGATTTGATCGATCTGATTCAGGATCAGGTCCGTCAACGAAAACGACGTGGCCTGAACCTTCATCTGGCCGCTTTCGATTTTCGCCAGGTCAAGCAGATCGTTAATCTGCACCATCAAATTGTGGCCGGATGTGCGAATGTTTTTGACGTAACGTTGCTGTCGATCGTCCAGATTCTTTGCGCCCGCGAGGACGTCGCTGAATCCGAGGATGCTGTTCAAAGGTGTGCGGAGTTCGTGGCTCATGGTGGCCAGAAATTCATCTTTCAACGCGTTACTGTTAAATAACTCCAGGTTGGCCTGAGCCAGCTGATCAACTTTCGCATCGAGATTGTCGTTCACTCCTCGCAATTCATCGTTGACCGTCGTCATGTGTCGCAGCATGCGGTTGAAGGCGTGACTGAGTTCTTCGAATTCGTCGCCCGTGTTGATTTCAGCACGCAGGTTCAGATTCCCTCTGGCGATTTCATCGCTGACGTCCTTTAGGTGAAGCACCGGCTTCACAATGATGTAACGCACGATAATGTAGGCGACCAGCATCGCGATAAATGTTGTCACGATGGCAAATGCCAGCAGGATGGCGCGGTTGTGAC
>CAYZYB010000113.1:0-9480 GCA_964481505.1 uncultured Planctomycetaceae bacterium
GTATAAGACTATGAAATGGTCACGAAGCATACATCCTGTTCCGGTCAGCAGCTCAGGCGATACCTATCGCAGCAGTTGAGTCGCGCAGAAGAAACGGCCATCGAACAACATCTCGATACCTGCCAGGATTGCCAGGCCACCATCGAACAACTCGCTGCCGAAGGGGAATTCTGGGCCTCAGCCTGCAAATCGCTGTCCACCGTATCCGCCGTTGGGACGCCACTGGATAACGGGCCGAATGCCGCAACCCAATCGTTCGACGTCAGCCTGACGAATTTCATTCAGAGCTTCCTCACTCCGTCCGAAGACCCGGCAATGCTCGGGCGCATCGCCAACTACGAAGTCAGCGGCGTCATCGGTCACGGTGCGATGGGCGTTGTTGTGAAGGCTTTTGAAGCTTCGCTGAATCGCTTCGTTGCCATCAAAGTCATGTCGCCCGCTTTGTCCACAAACGGGCCGGCTCGAAAACGTTTCGCTCGAGAAGCTCAGGCCGCGGCCGCGATTGTTCACAATAACGTGACGGCGATTCATGCGATTTCAGAATGGAATGGCCTGCCGTATCTGGTAATGCCTTACGTTGGCGGTGAATCGCTACAGAAAAGAATTGACCGCGATGGTCCGCTGAAGGTCTCTGAGATCCTGCGAGTGGGACATCAGGTCGCCAGTGGACTGGCAGCTGCACATTCACAGGGATTAATTCATCGCGACATCAAGCCTTCCAACATTTTGCTGGAGAGCGGGGTAGAGCGTCTTCAAATTACAGACTTCGGGCTGGCTCGCGCGGCCGACGATGCCACGCTGACGCAAAGCGGGGTCATCGCTGGCACGCCTCAATACATGTCCCCCGAACAGTCGCGCGGCGAGGCGATCGACCACCGTTCTGATTTGTTTAGTCTCGGCAGCCTGTTGTATGCCGTCTGTACCGGACACCCGCCATTTCGCGCGGAAACGCCCTTTGGTGTCCTGCGAAGAATCTCGGACGAACAGCCACGTTCGATTCGCGAAAGCAACCCGGAGATTCCCAAATGGCTGTGCGATTTGATCGGTCGCCTGCAGCGTAAGAAACCCGATGATCGCCTGGAGTCTGCCTCTGAAGCCGCCAATTTGTTTGAACAATGTCTGGCACACGTGCAGCAACCGGACATCATCGACCTGCCAGTGTCTCTCACACCAACTTCACTGCGTTTTGCATCAATGGCCGCGTTGATTTTCATCGTGCTGAGCATCGCAGGAGGCGTGTTCCTGTTCTGGAAACCGCAGCCAACGAGCTCAACACAGGTTGCCGTGACATCGGTTGACGAAGCAGCAAACACAGGCACGACTGCTTCCGCCGGTTCCCAAATTCGGACACCAGAAGTTTCATCAGAGCCCGCAACGAAAGTCGTTGCTCCGAAGTCAGATGATAAACCTCAAGTCGCCATGAATGCGGATACAACGGAAAAGGAAAGTCCCGCAAAAATTCCAGTCGTCGAAGCGCCCGCGGCAACTCCAACAACACTGCTACGGTACTCCTTTGCTGAAGATGCAGAAGTGGCTTACTCCGTCACCATGACGGCAGACACTCAGAATGCCGAACGTTCGGTTTCAGGAATCATCGTCTATTCCGCTAAAGCTGCCGACGACGATAGACTGACCATTACCTGCCGCAGCGATCTTTCGCATTCCGAACGTCTGCGAAATCCACTGGCGATGCATCCATTTTCGTCCTTCCACGAATGGGCGACCAGTACCGGACAGAAACAGACAACAATTCAGATTAATCATCGCGGCGAAGTACTGCAGCGGCATCAAAACGACCACCTGCCTTTTGCTCTCGGCAACTTGCCACAATTATTGCTTCCTGAATTACCACCACAGACGACCGCAACCTGGCAGCGGCAGAAACATATTCGGCTGAACGCGGAACCGGTAGCCAGCAGCTACAACCGATCTTCGTTTATGCCCCCGATACCTTCCTTCCACGGTGCCAGCGCGCTTCGGCGACTTTCAGCAATGGCCGATATCGATTGTGAGCTTGTCGAATCTTCAGCAGAAGGCATCCGCATCGCTGAAACAATTTCGACTGTTCGCGGGCAGCCGCTGAATGTGAAAGGCACAGGCACTCTGATCTTTGACCCGGAAACCGGGCAGATTTCCCGTTACTCAGCGCGCCAAACCGTCACTGAAAGTGACGGTAGTCTGCAGAAAAGATTTACGGTTGAGTTGCAGTGCATTCGCATGTCCTCGGAAGAACAAAAGTCCTGGGAACAACAAAGAGCAACGGAACGAGCTGACCAGAAGCGTGAGAGAGAACGATCCTTCACGACAGATGAAATCGCTCTCATCGTGGAAGAACTGGCGGTCGAAAAAAACGTCTCCAGCTGGCTGATGAAGATCGACAAAAAGCCGATCGCAAACGTATCAGACGCCATTGTCGACGCCGTGATACCATTCCTGAATAGTGCAAGCACCAATCACAAACGCATGGCGAAGCAAATCATCGATCGCGTGCCCGACGAACGGTTAAACCCGTTCAAAGAGCTGGACGAAGAAATATCCCCTAGTCAAGAACAGAATCAACAGGAAGCCTCTGTCGATTCTTCAGAGCCTCCTGACAGTAAGGACAACCGATGAGAACATCATCCCGCATCATTCTTTCGATCATCGTTTTATGGTTCAGCAGTCAGCCCGGGGCCCACGCAGCAAACTTGTTGTATCAAATCAAACCAAAGCAGCAGTTGCCATACAGGGTCTCCATCAAAGTGACGACGCCGACTTCCATCAAAACGATGCAGGGTGTGATTGTCTACACCGGAGTCAGCGTGGCCGAAAAGATCATGACCCTGAAATGTAAGGGTGGCCTCAAACAAACGTCGAAGAGCACGTCAACCGCACGCGGTGGCCGGGCGCGTTTTGGCGGTCCACCGTCAAGGCCCCGAGCGCCGTGGGAGCGGCCGGATTTTCGCGGATTGTCGACAGACAACACCAGCACACTGGTCATCACACAGCGCGGTGACGTCGAAAGCATGCGTGGAGATTCTCAGTTGCCGTTTCTGCTCGGCAATCTGTCGCTGATGCCGTTCGAGGCGTTGCCGGACTCAGAGAAAAAGGCATGGCAAAGTGGTAGCGGCGTCACGATTACATCGGAGACTTCCAACAAATCGCGATTTGGTTCCCGCTTTGGCCCGTTCGCGAATCAGGAAGAGTCCGTTCAGAAAGGCGGAGGCGAACTTTCGAAATACGAGATCACAAAAGACGATGGGAAACTGGTCACCATCACCAAAACCTATTCGCTGACATCACCTGCAGCCGTTGCAGACGAAACCGGATACACCATGAAGGGCACCGGATCATGGATTTTCAATCGCGAACTGGGATTGTCGGAGTCCATGGAGCAAACCCTTGAGTTCGTCCAGAAGGACGAACACACGACCGTCAAATTTCCGATGACGATCAAGTGGAATCGCATGACGGACGAGCAGTTCGAACAATACAAACAGAAGGTCGAAGAAGACCGCAAGGCACTGCAGACTCGCGTGGAAAAAATGCAAAAAGACCGCGCAGAAAAAGCGGCCAAGGCCGCTCTGTTGCCACCGAAGGCGATGAACAAGTTTCAGAAGCAGAGCTACATGCGTCAGCTGAATACCAGCAACTGGCGAGCCATCAAAGGGTGTCTGTTCGTGATGAACGGTACCGGTCCGTCACGCCTGGCCAAAGACGACATGGACCTGGCCACAAAAGTCGGCACACTCCGCGGACACGCACAGGACGAAGTCAAAGCGGGAGCCGAAAAGATCTGGGCGAAATGGAAAGCTTCGTTTGAAGAGTACGCTTCTGATGAACAGAAAGCACAGGTCGCGGCAGCCACTGGTAAGGCAGAAGAGGCCGAAATGGCTGAAGACAATCCGTTTGAAGAAGTCGACTCTGACGACGGCAAAGGTCAGCGGACGTGGTCGGATGCAACCGGACGGTTCAAGATCGACGCCGAATTTGTCAAGCTGGATGGTCGCATGGTCACGCTAAAAAAAGCGGACGGCAAAACAATGCAAATTCCCAAAGCAAGACTCAGCGCAGCCGATCAAAAGATCGTTGACAAGCTGTCGAAGTAAGCTATTCGCGTTCCTGGCAAATGGGTTGGACTCTTCCAACAGGAGAACAGGAGAGTCTCCAGTTGTTGCGCGAGCAACCGGCTTCGCTCTTCTGTTGCATCAATGCAACTGCCGGCAACTGGAGATTCTCTTTCTGCAATCCGCGCATAAAGGTGGCCGCCCGGTCGAAACCGGACGGCCTGGGAGGAGACGACGATCGAGTTGCCTCAACCGTCGGCAGTGACCTCCGAATACCTCTCTACAAACAACTTATTGCTTTCGATTGTCGGCAAACCGACCATAACTTCAGGCTCGCCTGAATCCCGAAAGCAAACAAGATCGGTCTGCGTAGAACCGAACCTGCCTGGGTTGTTGGTTCACAAAATCAGCAAGCGCTCTTGACCGTCTTCACGATCTCAGCTGCCACTTTGTAAGGATCAGCGTTAGAAGCCGGACGTCGGTCTTCCAGGCGACCCTTCCAGCCGTCTTCGACTGTTCCAATCGGAATACGAATGGAAGCACCACGGTCAGAAACACCGTAGCTGAACTTGTCGATTGACTGAGTTTCGTGAAGACCGGTCAGACGCTGATCGTTGTCAGCACCATAAACGTCGACGTGAGCCTTGATACGATCGCCATCGAATGCCTGGCAGATCTTTTCGAAGGTTCCCTGATCGCCACAATCTCGCATCAGGCCGTTTGAAAAGTTGGCATGCATACCAGAACCGTTCCAGTCGGTTGGGCCGAGTGGTTTTGGGTGCCAGTTGATTGCAAGACCCTGTTCTTCTGCACATCGTTCGAGGAAGTATCGAGCGATCCACATTTCGTCGCCAGCCAGAGCGGCACCTTTGGCAAAGCCCTGAAATTCCCATTGACCGGCAGCAACTTCACCGTTGATTCCGCCGATTTCAATACCAGCCTGAATACACATTTCGAGGTGCTGCTCGACAATGTCACGACCATAAGCGTTCTTACCACCAACGGAACAATAGTACGGTCCCTGTGGTGGTGGATAGCCGCCTGCTGGGAAGCCGAGTGGAAGGTTGGTTTCAGGATCCCAGATAAAGTATTCCTGTTCGAAACCGAACCAGAAGTCAGCGTCGCCGTCATCAATGGTCGCGCGACCATTGGATTCGTGAGCCGAACCATCAGCGTTCAGAACTTCGGTCATCACGATGTAGCTGTCGCCCAGTCGACCAGGGTCTTTGTAGCAGGCAACCGGCTTCAGCAGACAGTCAGAAGAACCGCCTTCAGCCTGTTCTGTTGAGCTACCGTCGAAGGACCACATTGGGCAGTCTTCGAGCTTGCCACTGAAGTCGTCTTTGATCAATGTCTTGCCACGAAGACTTTGCGTCGGCTTGTAACCATCGAGCCAGATGTACTCTAATTTCGATTTCGCCATGTTTGCGGAAACTCCTCCCAATAGCACGTGTCACTGCCACAGATACTGCGATGAATCGCGGTCGTGCTCTGCCGTCTGCGCCGTCGGCATTCGTCCGTTGGTGGTCTGTTCAAGTCGCCCCAAACGTTGGGTGCAGGAAATACAATCGAAAATACCTGAAAAAACCGTACAGCTGCCGAGAGTTGACCTCACGGCACGCCCGTACTTTGAGCACAGGTGCTGAATCATTCAGCACCTTTGAGATCCAGAAAGCCTGTTCTCAATGGTTCTCGGTATAACGCATAATGCGTGCCATTCAAAGCTGGCGGCCCGTTTTCCATGGTGAAGTGCCAGATTGCTTTCCCGGTTTGGCAGAGCAGCAGAGTTCTGGACGTTCGGTCCCCGAAATGACAGCAGAAAGCGGGCCCGACAACCTGCCACACTATTTGCGGACGGCGAGTGATATCGAGTCGAAAGACAGCACCTGGCAGTATTCGTAAATGGTGATGAATTGCTGCACCAGCACTTCGTCACGGACGTCCAGGATGACTTTCGCGCTCGGATCGGCATCGGACAGGACTTGAAGTCGACGTCTCAGTTCGGCTGGCGTCACTTCGCGATCGTTAAGTTCGATACGCAGTTGTCGTACTGTTGAATGGCTGAGTTGAATACGAATTTCTGTGGCAGGCAATTCGTCCGGATCCGGCGGCGGTAAATCGACATCCGTTTCTGTTGTTCCGGCAGCCATCGTGGCTGGCAGAAGAGCGTCTGGTTTTTGGCCGATCGAAGCAACGACAAAAAAGATCAGCAGCAAAAACACCACGTCGATCATCGGCGTCATGCTTTCGTTGTCCAGACCTGACCTGCGCTGACGCTGGCTGGGAATTCGCATTCTATTGCTCTCCATCCGCCGACACTGCGAATTCGATCATACGAATGCCCTGTTTCGCACAGTGCTCGTACAGTCGACGAAACGGCCCATGCGTCCCACGTCCATCCGGGCGGATGCGAACTTCCGGCTCCACCTCTGCGGCAGCCGCTGATTGCTGAAGCTCCTCGACCCGATTAAAAACGATGCCTTCCGACTGGGGTTCGCCGCTAATGAAAAACTCCCCTTCTTTTGAGATCGTTACGGTAAGCCGAAACGGCGAGTTGTCGGAATCGATTTCGCCACTTCGAGCCAGCGGAAGTTGAACGGGAGCCGCATTTTCACTGCGAACAAAGTGGCTGGCCACGAGGAAGAAAATGATCAGCAAGAACACCACGTCGATCAACGGTGTAATGTTGAATCGCAATGGCGTTCGCTGGCTGTATTGCGTTGGAAGTCGCATGGTATTCTCAGTAGATCCTGCCTGCCGGGCTGGATTTCACAGCTCTGCTGCGACCGTGTCTTCACTCGTTCCTGTGACGGCAGACGTGTTGTATTTGAAGACCGCCGCCGCCGCGACATGGCTCGCCTGATGGCGAGAGTCCATTCCGGCAGAATGGACCTGCAGAGTGTCGTCGCAGAACGTTGCGATGCTGGAAAGGCTGGCCAGGGTTGGAGTGAGGCACGAGCGAAACCCCGGGGTTTCCTTCGCAAACTCAGTCTAACCCTGGCCACCCATTTCAAAGGCAACAATCTGCTAACACACCCGACCTGCAGTCAATCCTACCGGATCGTAGCGTTCTCGGGCAGACCTGATTACTATTCCGGACCCGCCTTTTCCTTTGTCCCCGAAGTAAAATTCCATGTCCAACAAACGCGTTCTTCTTTTGGCTGGCGATTTCGTCGAAGACTACGAAATCATGGTTCCGTTCCAGACACTGCTGACAGTCGGCGTCGGCGTCGACACTGTCTGTCCCGACAAATCGGCCGGTGATTCCGTGCGGACTGCTATTCACGATTTTGAAGGCGACCAAACCTACAGCGAAAAACCAGGACACAATTTTGCGCTGAATGCGGACTTTGCGAACGTGGACGCCAGCGATTACGACGGCCTGCTGATTCCAGGCGGTCGGGCTCCCGAATACCTGCGATTGAACGATCGTGTCCTCGAAATCGTTCGCGAATTCGACGCCGCAAAGAAACCGATCGCCGCGATTTGCCATGGACTGCAGATTTTGGCAGCGGCAGGAATTCTGAGCGGTCGCAAATGCACGGCCTATCCTGCCTGTGGCCCGGAAGTCACGCTGGCGGGCGGTGAGTTTCAGGAAATCGCCATCGATGGCGCTTACACAGACGGGCATCTCGTGACGGCTCCGGCATGGCCCGCTCACCCCGCGTTCTGTCGCGAGTTTTTGAAACTCCTGAAGGTCTTGTAGGGCGACACGGTGGTAAGCCGTGGAGGTAATCCCCATACTCAGAGAACGTTCAGCTAAGGGCCACCGCCTGGAGGTGCCCCGCACAGCGAGACTGAGTTTCACCGGAAGGGTTGCTTCATGCCGCATGCGTCGTTTTCTGAAAGTCTTCGCTATCGTTTCGATACTTTTATGTCGAAGGGTGGCCGCAGTGTCTTCACCAGTCTGCTGGTGGTTTTCCTGACACTGTTCGTGCTTTTGATCGGGCTTCGCGGGCTGACGATGTGGCTGGTGCCCGGTGGAATGAACCAGGACGCCACTCAAAATTCGTTTTGGGGGCAGGCGTACATCATCTTTCTGGAGATGACCGACCCGGGCAACATGAACTGGGAAATCATGGCCAGCCCATGGTACAAAATCTCCGGAATCATGGCGGGCATGGTAGGCGTCATCATTCTATCGATGCTGATTGCTTTCATCACCACCGCACTCGACCAAAAACTAGCCGACCTGCGCAAAGGATTTTCTCGGGTCATTGAAGATGACCACACACTGATTCTCGGCTGGAACGATCGCGTTACCGAAATCCTGAAAGAACTCTTCATCGCCAACGAAAGCGAGTCCGATGCCTGTGCCGTGATTCTGGCCGATCGTCCGAAGGAAGAAATGGACGACTACCTCGCCGTCCAGTTGCCTGATCGCAAAACAACACGCGTTGTCACCCGATCCGGCAAGTCATCGGCCAGAAACAAGCTGGAACTTGTGTCGATGCCATCCAGTAAGAGTATTATCGTGCTGGCCGCATGTTCGGACGCCGCAAGTAACGCAGAGAAAGCAGCCAGTGATTCACGCACAATCAAGACGATTCTCGGAATCATGGCTTCGCGAGAAGAAGAACAGGAACTGAACATCGTTGCCGAATTGTTCTTCGAACGCAGCCGAAAGATTGCCACCGACATCAGTCCTGATGAAGTCACGGCGATTGATGGTCAGGAGATCCTGGCCAAAATTCTGGTGCAAACGAGCCGTAGTGTTGGACTGAGCGTTGTTTACGGCGAAGCGCTGTCGTTTGATGGCTGCGAACTGTATTTCTACAACGGAGCATGGGACGAGACGGCTTACGGTCTGCTGCAATTCCATTTTCCGGACGGTGTTCCGATCGGACTTCGCCTCGCCGATGGCTCACTCTTAATCAACCCTCCCATCGATACCGTTGTCGGAAAAGATGACGATGTTCTTATCCTGGCCGAAGACGATTCGACGATCGAATACCTGCCCAACCCCGTTGCCGAACCGCGCGATCTGCCGCTGGCTGGTGGGCGAAACGAACAAACGATCGAAACCGAACTACTGATCGGCTGGAACGAAAAAGTTCCTATGATCATCCGCGAATATTCGGACTACGTTCTGGACGGTTCCACGATCGACATTCTTGTGCGAGAACCTGACGCACTGATCAGCGAACAGGTCGCAGCACTCAACAATGAACTCGACAACCTGACAGTCAGTCTGATTCAGTCGAATCCCACAGACGTCAATGCTCTACGCGCTTTGGAACCCTTCAAGTACGACAACATTATCATCCTGAGCTCCGGTGATGATCACGCCGACCCGGAAACCACAGATTCTGAAACGATCGTTATTCTGCTTTTGCTGCGGCAAATTATCGACGACGTTCCGGAAGAACTTCACAACGCTGGTGGAATCAAGATCATCACAGAAATCATGGATTCAGACAATCAGGAACTGGTT
>CAYZYB010000114.1:0-8381 GCA_964481505.1 uncultured Planctomycetaceae bacterium
TATCAGTTCTGCTGTCCGCCGTGCGTCGACGAATTCGTCCGCCGCTGCAAGGAAGATCCCGATTCTGTTCTCAAGCCCAACGAATACGTTAAAAAATAACTAAACAACTCCTGACCAGAATGAGGGCACTCAGCATCTAAAAGTGGCCGGGGTTGGACAGAGCTTGCGAAGGAACCCCGGGGTTTCACTCGTGCCTCGTTCCAACCCCGGCCACCCACAACCGACAACGCTCTCATGTCTTCAAGGATCGATTTAGAGCTTAGAACTCGCCAACGACTTCGCCGTCATTGATCCGCGCCAGTCGCTGGTACAGGCCCAGCGTCGGAACCTCCACAGGAACACCAATGGTTACGGGCCCCACCGAGAGTTCGTCGATGTTTCTTGACTCAATGTACTCACTCACGAAGCGAACAGAGCCGTCGCACATCAGAAAATTCGCGCCTCCCGAATGCTGACTGCTGAATCCCGCAGCGCCTAGTCCATCACACGTAAAAGGGAAATCAGCCGGTGCGGAATTTAGTCGGTAATACGCAGATCCGCTGACCATCGACACTCCCCACGCCGAACATTGATTCCAAGCTTCGACTCCAACCCAAACCGCGCCGAAGTTTTTAAAAGTGCGTTCTCCCACCGCAAAGGTCTGACTGGTTCCGTCAGTAATATCGCGAATCCTTGTCGACGTCAGGCATCCCATGACTCCATTCCCACCGAGATCGTCCAGTGACCAGAGTCCAAAATCGGGTCGCCAGAAATCACCAAAGCTCCCGACATAATTCGAAGCAGCCGCCTTTGGCCCGGGAGCGCCCAGATGACGCGAAACCATGTTCACAGATTGTGCGGGCGAGCTACTGGCAGAAACTGTAATGATCGGACCGGTAAAGTCTCTGTTTGAGTCAGCCAGCGTCCGGCCTGGATCCGATGGGCAGTAATAAGTGGAGACCGGCGTTCTGATGAGCGGCTGCAGAGTATTGTTGAACACAACGTGGAAAAGACTGTTTGTGTCGGGGGCAAGACTTGCATACAGCGGAGCCTGATCCAACTGAGGAAGAAGAAACGTTCCCCATCCCCACCGTTTGTCGTCTTTGTGAACTTCGAAGCCTCCTGTGAAGCCAGGAGGAAAAGATTCATGAAGGTCGTGATAATTGTGCAGTGCCAATCCGATCTGTTTCAGATTGTTCGTACACTGGCTGCGCCTGGCAGCCTCACGCGCCTGCTGCACCGCTGGCAACAGCAGTGCGATGAGAATCGCGATCACCGAAATGGTCACCAGCATCTCGATGAGCGTAAACCCGCGCCGCAGCACCATTCGCGGCTTGAGCCTGCCGTGACGGAATTTCGCACTCGTATTCAATGGACTCACCTGTGGCACCAACCGCATAGAACGAAGGGAATTCCAGGGACAATCGGAACACCACTGTCTCAGATATCGCCGATAAGTCAACGAAAAACCGACAACAACGCCGCATCGACGCCGCACTAAGAATGGCCAGGATATCTGCTGAGGCAACCTTGAAAAGCCTGAAGGTCCGTCTAACACCTTTCGTTAACATGCGGACCAGGTAAGAACAGGTGGTACGGTAGGAATCGGACATATGGTGACAATTGATTGGGACAAAAACGAACAATGCTACGTACTGAAATCAGCAATAACCTTACCCGTCACTCGAGACGTGCTATTTGATTTCTTCAGTGATGCGTTTCAGCTGGAACAGATCACACCGCCGTGGCTGCACTTTCATGTGACGACGGCAGCTCCCATCGATATCCAGGCAGGCACACTGATCGACTACAAATTGAAGCTCCATGGCTTCCCCATTAAATGGCGGACGGAAATCTCAACATGGGATCCGCCGTTTTCGTTTACAGATCGGCAGTTGAAGGGGCCGTACTACCTTTGGGAGCATTTTCACACCTTCGAAGAAGTAGAAGGTGGCACTCTGGTCAGCGACCAGGTGCATTACCGAGCAATCGGTGGAGCGATTGTGCATTCTTTGTTCGTAAAGAACGACCTGATGAAGATCTTTGAGTATCGGCGGCAGAGAATGATTGAACTTTTCACTGAGCCCGCTGGTTCTTCGCCCACTTCCGCGCCTACTTCTTCTTCGTAAAGCGTCTTTCCGCGCGACAGCTCTGCAGGAGAAGTAATGTTCCACCGTATCTGCGGCATCTTGCCGCAGCACAGCGACAGGATACCGCCGGTGCCGGCACATTCGTTCGACGCCGCGGCCTAAGAATGCTGCCAACCGGTTTCGGGGAGAACCGCACGTTCGCCACCGCTGTCTTCAATCAGCACTTCGCCGGGGCTTTCTGAGACAGATCCGATGAAATGAAAGTCCGATTGAGCTGCATGAAGCTTGCCTTCGTCGTCGGGCGAAATCGCAAACAGTAACTCAAAGTCTTCGCCATCACTAAAGGCCGCTTCCAAACGGTCGCTGGCGGGAATCGCCTGCGAAACATCGCTGTGAATGGGGATACACGATTCGTATAGCACAGCACCAGTTCCGCTCGCTTCCATCATGCGGTGCAGGTCGATACTCAAACCGTCGCTGACGTCCATCATGGCGTGCACGTCGACGTTTTCTGCCAGCCACATGGCAGTATAAAGCCGAGGCTCAAACGTCAGATGCCGGTCGCCGGGAAAACTGCCTCCCAACGGACCAGTCACAAACAGCTTGTCGCCAGGCTTGGCACCGGATCGCAGAACCGCCTGTTCGCGCATCGGAATTCCGGTCAAACACACGTTGATGGCGAACGGGCCATCCCAGTAATTCGTGTCTCCACCGGCAATCGAGAATCGAAACTCTTCTGCAAGCGCCGCCATACCGTCGTACAGTTCGCCAGTGAACTCATCAGACGCTTTCTGCGCACGCGAAACGGCGATGGACACAAAGGCCGCCGTCGGCCAGCAGGCCATCGCCGCCAGATCACTGAGATTCACGGCGACCGCTTTGCGACCAACAAGCTGTGCTGACGTCTTTCCCAGATCAAAATGAACCTGATCCAGTAACATGTCGGTCACAACGATCTGCTGCTGCTGATCGGCACAGTCCAGTACTGCACCATCGTCGCCGATCCCTGTAACGACCGGCGGCTTCGCAGGAAAACGCTTTTGAAGCTGCTGAATGAAATTTCGTTCGGTCAAACCGATGCGCACTCCATGCCTACTGCTGCGCCGCCTGCTGAACTTCTTTCAACATGCGAAACAGGTCGCTGTCTGTTGTGAGAATCATCCGCGTTTCGCTGTCGAGCGACTGTTCATAGACCTGAAGCGTCCGCTGGAAGTTGTAAAAATCTCCGGTCGCCCGAATCGCCGTGGCGTACGACTCGATGATCTCAGCTTCCACTTCACCTCGCAGGCGTTTGCTTTGCTCTTCGCCTTCCCCGAGGATCTTTTCGGCTTCGGCAGTCGCTTCGTTAATGATCTCCTGCTTGCGTTGTTCGCCTTCGTTTTTGTAGCGAGCAGAAATCGCTTCCATGAATGCCGTCAGTCTTTCGAAGGCTGCCACACGGACTGACTGAACAAAGCCAATATTACTGATCCCGACATCGACCAATTCGATACCACGATTCGTCGCCGCATCGCCGGAAGCCGTGTCGCTCAGCTGTTTCTTAATTTCCTCCCGAATCTTCTCCATAATCACTTCACGTCCGAAACGAATCGTGGCCTGCTCACCCGCAGCAGCGAGATCAGTCGCGGGATTTGCAGCAGCATCGCCTGGGTCGACTTCAGGCAGATCTTCGAGACCGAAGGAATAGGTCAACTCTCGATCTGAACTCCGAACCACTTCCGACAAATCGTAAGACGTAATCCCGTCTCGCACGCCAGCACGAACGCGCTGCCGCACCTGCTGTTCTGCGTTTTCGACAGTTCGCAGAACTTTCACAAACTGCTCTGCGTCCGTAATCCTCCAGATCGCCCAGACAGAGATTTCGATCTTCTTGCCGTCCTTCGTCGGCAGATCCACCAGCAGGTCATTGGAAGCGTTGGCCCAGAACTGCCGCGTTCGAGGAAGTCGGCGAACGTCCTGAATGAATGGAATTTTGAAATTCAATCCGGGCTGGTCGATACTCTTGATCGGCTTACCAAATTCCAGCACAACCGCAAGCTCTCGTTCGTTGACGGTGAACACCGACGAATAGGCGAGTGCCAGCACAACCAGGCCAACCACAATAAGAATCGGACCACGAGCTTCTTTTGAAACAGCCATACTAGCGGCCTCCTTCGTTCAGGTTCAGCAGAGGCAACAGCTGCTGCATATCAGAATCAATAATGGTTTTGTTTTTGACCGCAGACATGACCTTCTCCATCGATTCAAGGTACAGTCGCTGTCGTGTTTCTTCCGGCGCTTTGATGTACTGATCGTATTGAGCCATCAACGCATCAATTTCGCCCTTCACCTCCGAACGGCGACGGGCGGCATAACCTTCTGCTTCACGAATCGCCTTGTCACGATCGGCTCTGGCCTTTGGCAGCAGCGTGTTCTTTTCTTTGTTGGCTTCGTTTTCGAGCTTATCGCGCGTTTGCACAGCTTCGTTGACCGCGGCGAACGAAGCCTTCACCTGTTCAGGCGGGGTAACTCGCTGCAGCTGAAGAGCGGTAATGCGAATGCCACATTCGTACTTGTCCAGCATCGCCTGAGTCGCCTCCAGGGCCGCCTCACGAATTTCGTTTCGCTTGCCGGTGAGCACTTCGTCGATGGAGTAGTCGCCGACGAGTCGATTCATAACTGTCCGCCCTACGATCACAATAATCGCCTGCAGATACTCGTCCTGCTGGTAATAGGTATTGTGAAACGTGAACAAATACTGCCTCGGATCAGAAACTCGCCACTGGACCGTCCATTCGACGGCAGCGGCATTCAGGTCGCCGGTCAGCATCAGCACGTCTTCTTCGTTGTACTTGCCCGCGGGACGATCGTCCGCCATCCCGAACGGCATGCGAATTGTTCGTTCGCGAGTATCTGCCGTCATCACTTCATCCACAAACGGCACACAGAAGTGCAGCCCTGGATCAGCGGTCGACGCATATTCGCCAAAACGCAGCACGACCGCCTGTTCGTTTGGTTCGACGGTGTACATCGACTTCGTCGCCAGCAGCAGGATCGCCAGCAGGACAAAGACGACGGAGATCAGCTTCGTCGCTTTCTTAATGTCCTCGCGGCGGAAATCAAATTGAACCTCATTCGACATTTGTCAGCATTCTCCAGTTGAGTAAACCACGCATCTGCATGGCAAACACCTACGGCACCTTGCTTCAACAGCAACAGCAACAGCAACAACATCAGCAGCACGATGCGCCATCCTCTCCAGCGTCAATCGGCCATCACGCGGGAACGTGACCGACAGATTCCGTACAAGCAGCAGATTCGGACAGCTACCACACATCTTAGCAAGTCTATCTGGTTTTCGTGCTCAGTACGACCAGTTAACTGCCGATCAAAACTCCCAGACTACCAGTTTGCGCGAGATTGAGAGACCGTCGCTCAAGCAGGAACTTCTAAAACAGCAGACAAATGCAACAGTGAAATCGCACGGGACAGGGATCATGGATTACGACGTCGCAGTTATCGGAAACGACGAAGCTGCCTTTGAAATGCTGTGTTTGGCCGCCGCGTCAAAACGCAAAACACTGGCCATTCTTCCGGAAACCAGTCATTCGGCCTGGCTGCTGGGGCATGCCCTTCGGCAACTTGTCAGCAACCTGCTGGTCGAACGCACGTCACAGCGAAAACACCTCTTCAAACGAACGGGTACGCCAAGAATGCTGCAAACGCTTCTTTCTCGAGCCATCGTGAATGAGGTGGCTGCACAGACAGAACTGCTCAACAGCATTGGCGCGACGGTAATGCTTGGAGAAGCTCGCTTTTATGGGACAGGGAGATCTCGCTGTGTCGCTGGGAATCAGTTGCAGCCGCGAAATCATCAAAGCTCGTCACACTGTCGTGGGGACGGGCGTCCGACAAACCGCCATGCATCGGCCTTTGGGTCTGATGCCCTTCCATCGGCCCGAATCGCTGTTCAACGGCGCGGTGCTTCCGAAGTCGGTGTGTATTGTCGGCGGTGGAGAATTCGGGGCAGGGCTGTCTGCATTGATGAGTCTGTTCGGAGTGGAAACACGTCATGTCGCGCGGGACGAAAATGCGTCCACAATGCTGCAGCTGGCAGCAGACACGGGTGTGCGAGTCGGCTTTCATCCGGCAGAAGTTGGGCTGCCGTCGATGGGAACAAATTCCGCCGACCAAAGCACGGCTGTTGTTGACTGCCGTCGCAGCGCCGGATTCACAGACCACCTAAGCCTCGACGCCATCAATGTCGAAGCAGATGAAAACGGAAAGCTGTGGTGCGGGAGCGGTTTCGAAACATGGTGCAGCGGCGTGTTCGGCATCGGTGACGTCGTCGGCTTCTCGTCCGACACAGCACTGCGAGCTGACCTGCAGGCCGAACGGATCATGAGCCGCATCACAGACATGATCCCTCGTCCTCACTTTCTGGACTCTCTGTCGCAAAAGAAGAAGCCGTACTCGGGTGCGGCGCGAGTTGCCAGAAGTCCGCTGGCGGCCGGGATGTAAATTCCATCGGGACCTGCAGAATCGGATGCAGAAAACTCAGCCGCGACGCATGCAGCGCATGGCGTTTTGCGGTCGGAGCTTCACCACCAAACCGTGGCGCGTTCCGAATCGTTCCGTGGGCCCCGTAGTATTCGTCGCCCAGCACCGGGTGACCGATCTGCGCCAGATGCACGCGAATCTGGTGATTGCGTCCGGTGTGAAGCAAACATTCCACGACAGCGTACGCCCCGAACCGCTGTATCACTTTCACATCCGTACGCGCAGTCCGAACGTTCTTCGCGTCCGGCCCGGCGGACATCAGCACGCTGTTGGTGGCAGACTGCCGGCCGATCGGAAGGTCGATGGCCCGCGATTCAAACGCAGGATCACCTTCGACGAGTGCCACATACGACTTCGACGGCTTCCCCTGTTGAAAATCGATCGACAGCAATCGGTGAGACAGGTGGTCTTTCGTCACGACGATCAACCCGCTGGTCATGCGATCCAATCGGTGAACAATCCCCGGACGCAACAGACCTTTCGCGGTGCTGCTTTGATCCAGATGATGCTGAATCGCATTCGACAGCGTGCCGCGCTGAAAATCACCAACCGGATGAGCCACAAGTCCGACAGGCTTATCGATCACCAGCAGCCAGGGATCTTCGTAAACAACATCGATTCCCACTTCCGCCGACGACAACAACTTGTCGGGGGGTTCCACCAGCTGAACCACGACCGCCTGACCGCGATACACTCGCTGGTCCGTGCCTGCCGGCGTGTCGTCGATGGAAACCAGTCCTGCGGCCACCATTCGATGCAGTCGCCATGTCGTGTAGTTGCGCAGATGGCGACTCAGAAACGAATCCACTCGCACGCCACTCAAGTACGGTTCAACAATAAACTGATGACGATGCACGGCAGCGGTGCTTTTCTCTGTTGACCCAAAGCGCAGATGGTTGCGTCATGCCATCGAACCAAGCACCATCAGCCCGCCAAATCCCACGCAGGCGAGAAAGCTGAAGATTAGTCCGAGAATCGCAAACAGCTTTTTGCGATCTGCCTGAAACATGGCCGCAATGCCCAGGATCACCGACGTCAGAATCAGACAGCCACAGCCGATAAGTGCCAGCCCGAGTACGATCAGTCCAGGATCGTCGTCAGGCAGCGCGTTGGAATCTTCCCCCACCATAACCGCCGCCACAACGACGAGAGCGAATCCCGCAAAGCCGCCGACCAGACTCAGGATAAACGACGCAATTCCAAGCCCGGAATGCGTGGTGGGGACGTCTCGGTTGTACTCCGCACCGTAAGGATTCTCTGACATCGCTTTCTTTCAGCGGAATCGAACGTAACTACGAGTCGTTTTCTCAAAACGCCATACTACTCTCAGACCTCGGCTTTTCCTATCCTGTTTTGCATTGGAAAAACGCGAAGTCAATGTAGGTCAGGCTGTGCCTGACGAAACGGTTTGCTCGCAGTCAGGCAAAGCCTGACCTACGGTACTACGGTACTGGCTGGTCCGTGACAGACTGTTGTAGTGCAAAATGGCCGCAACGTTGTTACAGCGGGATCGTCAAAACGCGGGGCGAACGGGACCTGCTATCACTGATCGTCCAGCCTTGCTCAATGAGAAAAAAACGCGAAGACGCCAGGACGCAAAGACGCAAAGGAACTTCAAGCAGCTCTTGGCGACATTGCGCCCCTGCGACCTTGCGTTTAACAACGACCGCTGCCGCACCATCAGTTCCTAACGCCGATCCGGGGACGATGTCCGGTGCGAAAAAAACGCGAAGACGCCAGGACGCAAAGACGCAAAGGAACTTCAAGCAGCTC
>CAYZYB010000114.1:8481-9446 GCA_964481505.1 uncultured Planctomycetaceae bacterium
TTGGCGACATTGCGCCCCTGCGACCTTGCGTTTAACAACGACCGCTGACGCACCATCAGTTCCTAACGCCGATCCGGGGACGATGTCCGGAGCGAAATAAACGCGAAGACGCCAGGACGCAAAGACGCAAAGGAACTTCAAGCAGCTCTTTGCGACCTCGCGCCTTTGCGACATTGCGTTTAATCCTTTTCGGGCAAATCGCTTGAGAGTCTGTTTATCAGCGTCATCCCCACGCTCCCTGCGGTTGTTTCTTCAGAATCGGCCCGCAGGGAATTCGCATCGCAACATTGCTTCGGTATAGTGAGAGTCGAGCAAAGTCCTGGGGCCTTGTCCGTGGGGCCCCGAAGATGTTGTTGATGGGGAGCGTGGGATGGAACCGAGACAGACATTCGAATACGACGCTTTTTTGAGCTACAGCTCAGAGGATGCGGCGGTTGTGCATCCGCTGGCGGCGAAGATGCGTGGGGCGGGGCTGAAGGTTTGGCTGGATCAGGATGCGATTCCGGCGGGCGGCGATATCTTTGCGGAGATTGAAGACGGGCTGCAGAAGTCTCGCGTCTGCATTGCGTGTATGTCTCCGTCGTACTGGACGTCTGAATGGACACGACTGGAACGCAACACGTCCACGTTTCGAGATCCGATGAACACACAGCGGAGGTTTGTGCCACTGCTGCTGCAGGACTGCGACATTCCGGATACCGTGCGACGGCTGAAGTATCTGGACTATCGGAAGCAACACGGCGATGTGTTTCCGCAGTTACTGGCGGCCTGCCACGAGACAGAAGCACCGCCGGCTGCGGACCACAAACCGTTGCCGTCGCGGGCAATTTCGCTGGGGCATACCGGTGGAATCAACAGCGTTGCCATCAGCCCGGATGGCAACACGGCACTCTCCGGATCATATGACAACACCGTCCGCGTGTGGGACATCAAATCAGGACAATGCACGGCCGCTCTCGAAGGAC
>CAYZYB010000115.1:0-9426 GCA_964481505.1 uncultured Planctomycetaceae bacterium
GGCGTAATAGTCGGCCGTATTGCAAAGCGGCCTGCAGCAATTCGCCGCGGCTGAGTCTGAGTTTTATAAGATGTTGCAACGCCTGTTGTCCGGCATCCGTGAACTGATAGCGCAGAATGACGCGTGTCAGATCGCTTACGTTGGACGAAGAAATCGCATCGTTCATTGCCTGTTCTGCAGTGCTCGCGAATTGAAAACGGTACAGCTTTCGAAATTCCGGTGCCGCATTTTCGAAGATCCGCTGCAGTCTCGATCTTGCTCCGGCATCGAGCTGACTTTCTCCTGGTCCGAGAGTTCGCTGCTGATCGGTATCGAGCGTTAGCAGAGGGTCTTCGCGATGCACGGCGAGCTCCCACGCCGCATCGAAGGCTTCGACCGCCTGAAGGTATTGGTCGCTTTCTATCGTTTTCAGTTGTTCGAGGAGCCGAAGTATTTTCCGTCGCTCGGGACTCTCCGCCTTTAAGTCAATGGAATCCGGTTCCTGTGCAAAGCAGCACGCAGCAGATCCGAAAGTGCTCGCCAGCATCACCAGCGTCAGGACCAGCAGAGACCGGAGTCGCAGCAGCGGTCGAACATGAAAGCAGAAGAGAATCATCGAGTCATTGATTCCGGCAAGAAGCAGACAAAAATGAGGAGAGTATCGGGTTGTGAAGTTACGATTCTCTCCGGGAATTCTCGCACACACTACGACAGGCGTCCATTGAAACCGGTTTTTGTTTACATTGCGGCACAGGTTGGAAAATAAAACAGCGCCGTATCTGAGACATTCTGCCGCAGTGCGGCAACAGGTTGTCACCGGCACTGATAAGTCTATCCATTGCCACTTCCTAGGCGTTTCCTTTCCGAATCCGTTGGTGCGGCGGTCCAGTCTTTTCGAACGGCAGCTGGAAAGTGTTCCTCGGCCGTTTGGGGTATGTTGGAGATTTGCGGTTCGCAATCACCATGTCCGGTTGAGTCCTGCTGCGGGCGCTCTAACATACAACTGGCGAGCAATTGTTTCGCCTTACTGCTTCCGACGAATATGTGATGGATTAAGTTCCACAAAAAGGCTCTCAAAATGTCCGGCGATCTCACTCCCGACCAAATGTACGACGCAGCCAGCAAGCAAAAAGAAGCCGGTGACCTCGAAGGTGCCACGGAAGCTCTGCTGAAAATTCTGGAAGTCGACAACGATCACCTGCATACCAACATGGCTTTGGGCGTGTACATGCAGAAACTCGATCGTATTGAAGAATCTATCAAGTACGCCGTGCGAGTCACCGAGATCGCGCCGGAAGATCCGTTTTCATTCACTCAGCTTTCCGTGATTTATCAGCGCTGCGGTCGTATTCCGGAAGCGGAAGACGCCATGGCGCAGGCTCACGTGCTGCAAGGGCGGCCGGCAAGCACTGGTCAACCGGAAGACAGCAAACACGCCGCCGGTGGTGGTGCGTAATCTCGCTTAACCCAAGTCGCTTTTCTCCAGTAGGAAATCAGGACAGCATGCGCGGACTCAGGATGTTCACCTGTCAGCTGTTTGTTTTCTTTCTGCTGGAAATCGTATCACAATCGGCTTCCGCAGATATGATCGGCTTTCGCGCTGGCGCTGCGAAAGTGGATATCACGCCGGAAAACGGTGTGTCGCTGGAAGGTGCGATTTCGAAGAACGGGTTGGTGGAAGGCGTCAATGATCGATTGCATGCCAGAGCGATCGTTTTCGCCGACGACTCCATGGCACTCGCGATTGTCGTCTGCGATCTTTGTATGATCGCGCGAGATGTCATCGACGAGGCGAAGCAGCAGGTTCATCGCCGGACGGGTTTCCCGATCGACCGCATCTGCGTATCGGCAACGCACACTCACGCCGCGCCCCGCGCTGTTCATATCGGAACGAGTGCGAAAGACGACGACTACCACCGAAAACTGGCTGGCTGGATCGCCGAAGCTGTGATTCAGGCTCAAAAGAACCTTAGAGTCGCGCGTGTTGGATTTGGACGATTCGAGCGGCCGGAACTGATTAAGTGCCGACGGCATCTGTGCAAGCCCGGTACTGCTCCCCTGAATCCGTTCGGTGTTGGTGGAGAACAAATCAAGTCTGTCTCGACCAGATCCGGAGAAGTGATTAAGCCAGCCGGGCCGACGGATCCGCAGTTTTCGATTTTGTCCGTGCAACACGCCGACGGCACTCCGCTGGCTGCGCTGGGTAACTTTAGCGTGCACTACTGCGGCGGCTACAAACGCGGCATCGTGAGTGCTGATTATTTCGGACACTATAGCGCGTCGTTGGAAGCGGCCTTCGCTACGGAGAAGACAGAGAAGGCACAATCGGACAGAACGTATCCGCCGTTCGTTGGAATCATGTCGAATGGCACCAGCGGCAACACGGGAGCGATCGAGAAAGGCGGGAAAAAGTACGAACCGTTCGAATGGCTGACTCTGGCCGGACGCATGCTGGCTCAGCAAAGCGTCGACATCATCAAAGAGACCGATCATCGGGCAGACGTTATGCTCAGCATGAAAGAACTCGAACTCGAACTGCAGATTCGCCGTCCCGACAAAACACGAATTGCCTGGGCGACGAACGTCCTCGCCCGGCCCGATCAACCACAGCCTCACCGCTGGTCGAAAATCTACGCGCAGGAAGCTCAGCATCTCAGCCAATATCCCGCTACGAAAAAGATCATTCTGCAGGCCATTCGCATCGGCGATATTGCGATCGCAACCGCGCCGTGCGAAGTGTTTGCAGAAACCGGCGTTGCCATTAAACGGGATAGCCCGTTTGCAAAAACATTCACCATCGAACTGGCGAATGGATACGGAGGCTATTTGCCTCCGGCCGAGCAACACAAGTTGGGTGGCTACGAAACGTGGCCGGCGCGGTCCAGTCACCTGGAAGTTGCCGCGGAATCAAAAATTCGCAACAAACTCGTGACGATGCTTCGAGAGTTGCAGAAGTGATGAGCGTTGAGTTACTGCTGCCGCGCGATCTCGTGGCCACTAGCTTTTTACCGTGAACGAAACCTGGTTTTTATGTCAGAAATTTCCCCACAAAACCCGCTGCAACCGCACGATGTCTGGATGCGACGAGCGCTCGATCAGGCATTGGTAGCCTACGACCAGGGAGAAGTTCCGGTGGGAGCCGTCGTCGTTCATCAGGAACGAGTCATCGCGGAAGCCTGCAACCAGCGGGAAGCCCTCAACGACCCGACCGCTCACGCCGAAATGATCGCGATCACTCAGGCCGCAGAAGCGATCGGAGGCTGGCGGTTGCTTGACTGCACCATGTACGTGACGCTTGAGCCCTGTGCGATGTGTGCCGGAGCCATCGTGCAAGCGCGAATGCCGTTTGTGGTTTATGGAACTCCTGACCCCAAAGGTGGTGCATGCGACACGCTGTTTAATATCACTTCAGACATTCGGCTGAATCATCAGGCCGGAGTTCTTGGCGGAGTGATGCAGGAAGACAGCAAAGCGTTGCTGCAACAGTTCTTTCGGGAACAGCGAGCGCTCGGCAAGAAATAGTCGGCAAACACGGCGCGGCTGCCATGTTTGCTAAGACCTGTCCGGCAGACGGCAGGTGTCGAACCAGTAACGCTGCGCATTCTCAACAACGTCAAAGAGAGCTTTCACGTCGACCGGCTTGACGATGTAGCTGTTGCTTCCCAGTTTGTAGGCGTCGGAAATATCGCCGTCGTCAGCGGATGTTGTCAGCACAATGACGGGAATTCTCTTGAGCTGTTCGTCCTGGCTTAGTTCTTCCAGCACCTGCCGACCGTCCTTGCGAGGCATGTTGAGGTCGAGCAGAATCAGATCGGGTCGTGGGCATTTTGCATGCGCACCTTCCTGCCGCAACATCGCCATGGCTTCAATGCCGTCCTGAGCATGGAAGACGTTGCACTGAAAACTGCTCTCCAGCAATGCACGCTGCGTGAGGTGCGCATCGGAGGGGCTGTCTTCGACAAGCAGAATTTCGGGAAGGGCGTTCTGGATCATGCAACCGTGACTTATGCTTCCGGCAGTTCTGTTTTAACTGGAGGCTTCTTCTGCAGTGTGACTTCGAGCGTTGAGCCGGTGTCCTGATTTTGATCGTAGACCAGCTTCAGACTTCCACCGTGACGTTCCACAATACGACGGCAAACTGCCAGGCCAATCCCCGTACCTGGATACTCCTGACGCGTGTGCAGGCGTTTGAAGATGATAAACACCTGGTCTGAAAATTCCTGAGGAATTCCGATTCCGTTATCAGAAATGAAGACCTTCCAGCAATCATCCGCCTCTTTCGCCCAGATTCGCACAACCGGATCCTGATCTCCGCGATATTTGATCGCATTTCCGATCAGGTTTTGAAAGAGCCGAATCATCTGGCCGGCATCTGCCGTGATTTCCGGCAGTTCCGCGATATCAAGAGTCGCATTGCTGTCTGCAATCGGCGCTTGTAGAAGAGCGACCGCTTCGTCAATGGCTTCTCGCAGCGGAATCCTGTCGAACGATTTCCCGAGTCGACCGATTCTTGAATACTCAAGTAGATCGGTGATCAAACGCTGCATGCGTTTTCCACCGTCAATAATCGTCTGCAGGTACATCCGCCCGTTTTCGTCGAAACGATCTTTGTATTCCATTTCCAGCAGCTGGCAGAACCCAACCACTGACCGCAGCGGTTCCTGCAAATCGTGGGAAGCCACGTAGGCAAACTGTTCTAATTCCTGGTTGCTTTGCTGGAACTCCTTGTGCAGGGATTCCAGTTCTTCGAGCTTTGTGGCCAGTCGTTTTTCGGCAAGCTTCAAATCGGAAATGTCTCGAGACAGCCCAAACGTACCGATGACGTTTTGGTCGGTATCGTACAACGGAAGTTTGGTTGACAGCACCCAGTGGTGATTCCCGTCAGGCCACAGTTCGTATTCCTCTTTGTTGATGATGGGTTCGCCGGTTTCGATGATGTGCTGTTCGTCGGCACGATACTCGTCCGCTTCGTCTTTGCTGAATATATCGTGATCGGAACACCCCAACAGATCGAGTGGACTTGCCACTTGAAAGACGTCAGCCATTTTCTGGTTGCAGCGAATGAATTTCGAATCACGATTCTTGAAGTAAATGGCATCAGGCATGTTGTCGACAAGAGTGCTAAGCAGATGCTGTTCGAGCGACAACTGTTCCTGTGTGGCTGCCAGCGACTGCTGGGTTTTCTCCAGTGATTTTTGCGCGGGCTTGTGCCGCAGCAAAAAGAAAACAACACCTGCGCCCAGCACCAGCATCAGAGCAGACGTGAAACCTCCAAGGACTGAAGAAACACTAAACGGGCGGCCCTGATGCCAGAAGGTGACAAAGTGCAACATGCCGCAAACTGCCAGCAGCACTGCAAAGAATCGCAACACGCGGCTACGAACAGCTTCAGACGGAGACCACATCAAAAACAGTGCGACTATAGTCATGGACGCGAACGTCACCAGGTCCGCCAGTCCGCTTAACCAGGCGTTGTCGGCGGCAGCCAACTCCGAATTGTTTGCGAGCAGGCATCGCGCAGACGCTGCGATATCATACCAATGGTCCACAGTGCGCTCCTATGTGTATAGAAAAACCCAGTGTGGAAGGTTGCGGGAACGATGTCCAGCCTCATGGATCCAGCCATTCGCCGGGGCTGCGGTCATGGATCCTGGAATTCCGTTTCAGCCGCAAAATGTTGTCGTCCGGAGTGAGCGGACGGGCTACCTTACGGCTATCCCTTGATGTTGTAGCAGCAAACGATTTCCTGGTCTCGCAGATACAGCTTCCCATTTGCAATCACAGGGTGCGACCAAATCTTGCCCCTTGCCGAGCGTTGCTTTGTTTGTGGTTCGATGACCAGCCGTCCCCGTTCGTTCCAGCCTTCATTCGAGGCTTCTATGAGAGCACAGGTGCCATTTGTTTCGTCAAGGCAATAGAACATGCCGTCCGCGAAAGCGATGGCCCCCTTCTTAAGCTTGCTCTTTTCGAACCAGACGACTTCGCCGGACTGCATGTCCTGGCAAATCCAGCCGCGGCCCTTGGTATTGCCGTAGATATGATCGCCGAACTTTATCACGCCGCCGTGGTGGTTCTGCATCAGCAGGTTGTCGTAGACCTGAGTGACGTTGTTTGACGCATCAACGTTAATCAGCATGCAGCCAGCGCTGTAGCCTGAGGTGACGTACACGTTGCCGTTGTCATAGATCGGCGTTGGGATGACAGCCGTCTTTCCCTTTGGCCAGTCCGCCTGCCATTTCAGCTTGCCGTCGGTATCGAGACCGAAGACTTTATTCTGCGTGAGCTGGATGTACTGGCGTTTTCCAAAGTGATCGACCGGCACAATGGAAGAATAATGTGCGTTCGCCTTGATCTCGTCGGATTGCCACAGTTTTTCGCCGGACTGCAGCTGAAATGCAGCAACTGTACCAGCGTCTCCGCCCGGTGTGCACAGAACGGTATCACCGTCGACCAGTGGCGATTCGGAGTATCCCCAGTTGGGAGCTTTGCCGCCGAGGTCCTTCATTTCGACAGACCACTTGAGACTACCATCGGTGGCGTTCACGCAATATAGCCCACCTGTCGCACCAAGGCCGATGACGAAGTTGCCAGAAACGGCTGGTGTCGATCGAGAGCCATCGCCCCAGCGGTTTGTTAGTCGCTTGCCAACAGATGCCTGCCAGACCTTCTTACCGTTCGCTGCATCGAGCGCGATGATGTATTCGTTGTCGTCGTCGGCGCCCATTGTGTAAAGTCGATTGCCCACGACGGCGAAACTCGAATAGCCGATGCCCGCGTCGCTGGATGTCCACGCCTTCGTTGGGCCACCTTCCGGCCATTCTTTAAGCAGCCCGCTTTCTTTGCTGATACCATCCCGTTCGACGCCACGAAAAGCCGGCCAGTCGTCTGCACTGGCGACGGGTGTAAGAGTGAGTGAGGCCAGAATCAGAAGCGAGCAGCTGCAGCGAATGGACATGCGAAAATCTCTACGGAAAGAAGCGACACTGCGGTCTTTGGAAAGAGCGGACCGAGCAAAACGTCATACGACCATGAATGGGCTTATTATAGCAGGACGAATTCACGGTGTCATTTCCCGGCACGTTATTTTCACGCCCCCGGATGTGGCAGCAAATCGCTTCATTTGCAATGGGTGCCCGGGGTGGACAGAGCCTGCGAAGGAAACCCCGGGGTTCGCTTGTGCCTCGCTCCAGCTTCGCAACTTTCTGCGACGACACCGGATTCCTTACTCGGCATTGGAGTCTTGACGACTCGGAGCGGAATCCCACATTAAGCCAGCTTAAACAGCTGCGTCACGGCAAACAGGCCATGAGCTTCAGCAGCAGCCGCTGGGATGCTATCGAGCGACCGTTGATTGCTCTTTGATGAGTGCTTCTTCGATCGATTCGCTGGCGACACGAGCACGAATGTTGTGCCGTCCCGCTCGATTGCACTTCGCCTGTACCGTGATCGTGACAGACTTACCCGCTTCGAGACCGGCCAACGAGCGGAAGATAACGGCACCATTGTCGTCAACATACTCAGACGGCCCGGAGATCTTCTGCAGCTGCATGCCCGGTGAAAGCTCGAACGACACTCCGACATTCAGAGCTGTGCTCTGACCAACATTCTCGACGTCGATTTCGTAAGTGACAATGTCTCCCGGAGTCATTTGTGGTTTGTTGCCGACGAGCTTCAATTCAAGTTCTGCATTACCCTGAACTGTGGTTTCGAGATCGGCCATTGTCATTTTTCCGTGTTCTGAAATGACGCCGACCTGGTGACGCACCTTGCCAGGAGCAGTCGGGCGAAGCGAAACGTGGAAACGACGAACTTGATTTGGTTCCAAAGTTCCAACAAACCAGTTGATCGTGTCATCTTTCGAATCATACTTGCCACCGAGATCTGCTTTGACAAATTCGAATCCCGCGGGAACTTTGTATTTCGCCCGCACGTTGCTCGAATCAACTCGGCCTTCGTTCACCACGATTAATTCATAGTCTGCCAGCTGGCCAGCCCGCGCGACTTCGCTGCCACGCACGCCAATGTTAAGTCGTGGTTCTGCAATCGCGACTGTTTCGATGGCTTGTTCCTGCAGTCCACCTTCACCGACGACTCGCACAGCCATTTTATGTTCACCACCCTTGACGCCAGTAACGCTCAGGCGAGCGCGACGCTGTTCGCCGGGATTCAGTGTTCCAATTTCGATTGACAGCATGCTGCCCTGTCGATGTTCGAGACCTTCGGGAATGGCTGCCTGAATAACCACGTTACGAGCGATGCCGCTGCCCGGGTTGGCAACTCGGACTGTGTAATTCACCTGCTGTCCGACCTCAACACCGTCAGGTCCTTCGATCTGCACGACCAGTTGTGGCTGAGTTACCGAAAACGTAGAAGTGCTGGCACCCGTCATACGAACAAATGCACTGATCTGTGCATCGCCCTGCTGTTGCGGAATAACGACGAGTTCGACCTTGCGTTTTTCGCCGGGCTGCATTTCGCCGAATGTCCAGGTCGCCGTGCCATCAACGCTGCTTGGAGCTGGTTGAGATTTGACAACTTGCAGCCCTTGTGGAAGCAATGCTTCGGCAATCACGTTTCTGACAAGTGAAGTCCCTGTGTTTTCGAGAATGAGATCACAACGACATTCCTGGCCGAGATTGAATTCACCGTGGTGAACCCATTGCAGAGTCACGCTTGGAGTCTGTGGACCGTTGAGTGCAACAGGGAGAGTAGTGTCCGATACAGCGGGAGCAAAGGCAGTTGTGGGAGGCACGGCGTCTTCAAAGGCGGCTGTCGTAAAGTCACTGACTTCAGCAGTTTCAGGATCGCCAAAAGGCGTGGCTTCATCTGAAGAATTGTCAGGAATGTCGAACGATGAATTCGTTTCCACAATTTCCGGCTGCGGTGGAGTATCCACTGCGTCACCAAGAAACTCTTCGAAGGGATTAGGAGTGGCATTGGATTCTTCTGTATCAAAGTGATCCAGAAAGTCACCAGCTGTTTGTCGAATGTTGCCGCTGTCGGCGTTTTCAGTGAATGCAGCGGTTCTTACGGCGGACGGACTGGCTGGCTTACCCGTTTCCAACGATCCGGAACGAAGTCGTTCGCGCTTGATTTTCGTCGCCTCTGCTGCCTCCGGTTTGACGACCTCAACCTTGTCCGACGCCGTCGGAGAAAAATAGGCTACCGAGCCGGTTTTCGATTTCGCAGGGGCTGTCTTTGCACTGGAGTCCTGTCCGCTTTTCTTCGACGAAGCCTCTGTCTGTTTCTTCAGATTCTCCCAGCGAGCAAACGGATTGTCGTTGGCTGCGATAAGAGCAGAGCTGGTCAGCAGAAACAGGCAAGTGATCGGCAGGGTAATGCGAGGCATCACAGTTTCTCCGCGAGCCGCATTACATTGAAAAGGCGGCTCAGTACACGAATGAGTAGCGGGCGCAGACGGCCCATTCGATCGTATCGGATGCAGAG
>CAYZYB010000116.1:0-9411 GCA_964481505.1 uncultured Planctomycetaceae bacterium
ACATTCATATTCGAATGATCACGATCATGGTTGTCGTACAGCACCGAGCGGAGCCCTGTTGCCGTTCCGGCTTTGGCCCATTCGTTGACAAGCCGTGCCACGGCGTCGGTGTTTGCAATTACTGTCGATTGTTTGCCTGATGACGTGGTCGGTTCAAAGAAGACTCGCAATTGAGTCAGCCTGGGATCCCACGCGGTGTTGCCGTCTTCGACCATGCCGACACCATTGACAATTTTTCCCGGCGTGATGCGACGCGGCGAAGGCTTCTGCGTCGGTTTCGCGGCGTCTCGCAGCAGTGATGGCCAGTCGCTCAGGAGTCGCAAGCGTGTGAGGTCTTTATCCTGTTCTAATTGCTGTTGGCCACGGAATCCAAGTTTGACGGCCTGCCGCACGCTTCGCATCGCCTCTTCTGTTTTGCCGTTTCTGGCCAGGGCACAGCCGAGGTTGTAGTGAGCTGCGAAGCGTTCCGGCTGCAGGACCACCATTTGTCGACCGATCGTTTCGGCGGCAGTGAAGTCGCTTTTAGCCAATGCGTTCAGCAGTTGCTGTTGAAGGGTGATACTGCTGCGAAAGATGCGCGGCTGGGCGAAGATACTGCTTTTTTTCTGTGATGGCAGTGCCTGAGGTTCAGTACTGCTGACCAAAACCGTGGTGGTCCCAACTGCAATGATCGTTGCAGCGACAACAAGTTGGTTCCGAATGTTCATGTTCCATGTTGTCTTTGACGACATTCGAATATCACGGCAAGGTGAGTAGGGCAGCCACAAAGCTGATGGCTCAATGAAGAAATTCTTCCTGGCTGTTCGTGGCGTTTTCTTGCACAGGCGGTTTTGAGGCTCAAGAGTCAGCGATCACAAAAGCCAGTCTGCTCAATAATGCAGGGCATGTAAAGTGTGTTGCTCCAATTACTGCGATTCGTCGGCAGTCGAAAACTCCAGACCGGCGCATCGCGCTATCCGAGTGCAGTTGGGGCGCTGCATAGCGTAACATTCACAGTTGCTGGTACCGCGATGTTGTAGGTGGGCGGGGACTGATGCTGCGTGATGAGTCGGGTTGCAGCATGGTTGATGTCGTCGACGTCGTGAAGCCGAACCGTGTACTCTGGCGTGAGCTGGTGTAGTTTAGCGTTTAGTGATGTGGAAACGCCTTGTCGTTCTTCGCTGTGACGGGTTCGTCCAGTGGATCGTCTATTGAGAAGTAGACGCCGTCTGTGCGTCCTGCTGGTTCCTGGTAGTTCATGCGCCAGAGACGGTGTGGCTGTAGTTCATGCAACATGTTGGCACAGCCGGTGGATGTCATCATGACGAGGCAGAGGCAGGCGAGACGTTTCATGGGACCGGTCCGGGAAGTTTTGCAGTGAAGTACTTCTGTTCGCTGGCAAATTGACCACGAATTGTCGACGATTGACACTTCAGCGGTCTGCGCAGCGCTACCACGTTGCTGCAGCCTAGCTGGCAAAGCCTATGCTCGGAACGCGAATGATGTGCTGATGGTCACGATGATCTCACCTGTTCCGTTCTCCTTCCACACTTTCAGCAATTCCTGCCGATCCCGGAGTCTTCCAATGCGCAAACTGACGTTGCTTTTTATTCTTCCGCTATTGTTGGCCAACCCAGTCGGCAGGGCGCAGGACGCAGCAACCGCTTTGCCGCCGATTCCTGCGAAGATTGATCTGCAGGACGGCGACTCGTTTGTGTTTCTGGGCGACAGTATCACACACCAGCGACTGTACACTCAGTACGTCGAAGACTTCTTCTACCAGCGTTTTCCTGAACGACGAATTCAGTTTCATAACGCGGGTGTTGGTGGTGCTCGCGCATGGGATGCATTGGCACGATTGAGTCGAGACGTTGCGGACTATAAGCCGCGTTATGTTTCAATTCTGTTGGGGATGAATGACGGCAGTTATCAGCCGTTTAACCCGGAGATCTTTGCGACATACAAAAATGACATGACGGAACTGCTCAGCAAAGTGCGTGAATCCGGCGCCACTCCGATTCTGATGTCGCCAACGATGTTCGATTCACGGGCATCTCGACTTCGCCCCAATTCGCGACGGCCACGCACGGAAGAGATGTTGTCGGAATACAACAGCGTTCTGGCCTACTACGGCCGTTGGCTGCAGGATGTTGCTATCGAATCCGGAGCTTCTTATGTGGATATGTTTAGTTTGCTGAACGATCTGACGATTGAGGCACGCGAAAAAGAAGCTTCATTCACATTGATCAAAGATGCCATTCACCCGGATCCTCCCGGACAGGTGGTGATGGCCTATGCGATGATCGACGACCTCGGTTTGCGAGCGGCGGTCTCCAAAATTCGGATTCAGCCCGATACAAAAGGCGGTTTGAAAGCGAATGCGTCTGGTGGGAAAGTTGAAAATCTGAAGGCGACCAGCGACGGGCTGGAATTCGACTGGACCAGCAAAGCGTTGCCATGGGTACTGCCCGAAGAGGCTCAGCTCGGAGTTGACCTGCTGAATCTGGGCCATCGAGCCAGCAAAGAAGGGCTCGAAATTCACGGGCTGGCAACCGGGGAATACGAATTGGTGATCGACGAAGTCGTCGTCGGGGTGTATGCCGATGTGACGTTGTCTCGTCACATCGAATTGCAGGGGAATACCAAAACGCCGCAGTATCAGCAGGCATTGCAGGTGGCGATGCTGAACAAGAAAAAGAATGAAGGTCCTGTTAAGCAACTGCGCGATGGCTGGCGGAAATTTCAGTCCTGGGCACGCCACGAACAGCAGGCGAAGGAGCAGCCGAACAACGAAGAGCTCACTAAAGTTATTGCGAAAGACCGAAACAGACTTCAGGGGCTGGAAGAGATCATTCAAACGGCTGAAGCAGAGGCGAAGAAGATTGAAGACGAGATTTACAAAGTCAATCAGCCTGTCACGCGTCACTACGTCATTCGAAAAACCAAATAGCAGAACGCTCTTGCGATAGAATTGCAGGGCTGCGTTACGCTGCTGTACCGGCCGCAATAAGCCCAATTCCCAACTATGTTCCATCGGGATCTTCTCATGAAATCCATAACTGTTTTAATCGTTTGCCTCTTGCTGATGCCAGTCGCACAGACAGACGACATCGCCACGCTACAAGCGGTCGGTCCTGGCGCAAAAGGTGCCGCCGATGCCCGGGCCGCCAGTGCGGCTCTGGCGAAAGGCGGAGCAAAAAATTTGCTTCCGATTTTGAGAGCTATCAAAGGCAGTTCCCCGCTTGCCGGCAACTGGCTTCGCAGTACATTCGAATCGATCGCGGATACAGAAATCAAAAAGGGAGCCGCCATTCCCAAAGATGATCTGATTGGCTTCGTGAAAACGACATCAGAATCGCCCGAAGCTCGACGTCTTGCTTATGAGTGGTTGCTGAAACGCAGCCCTCAACTCGCAGATCAGCTCATCCCCAACATGCTGCTGGATCCAAGCGCGGAATTTCGGAGGGATGCGGTTGAGCGACTGTTGAAGCAGGCTGGGACGGAGAAAGGCGATGCTGCGACTAAGACCTACCGCGAAGCGTTGCGAGGTGCTGTTCATGAAGACCACGTTAAGAAGATTGCGAAGGCATTACGAGATGCTGGAGATGATGTGAGTATTCAGCAGCACTTTGGATTCCTGAATTCCTGGAAGATCATTGGTCCTTTCGACAACAAAGATAAGAAGGGATATCCGGTCGCTTATCCACCGGAAAAATCGCTTGATCTTGAGTCAGAATATGACGGGCAGCTGGGCAAGGTGAAATGGGAGTCAATTTCCACGGACGACGACTATGGCGTTGTTGACATTGCCGGCGAGATCGAAAACTACAAAGGCTCGCTGATGTACGCCACAACAACCTATAACAGCAGGAAAAATCAAAAGGTGGAATTTCGTCTGGGAACGCCGAATGCCTGGAAGCTGTGGGTGAATGGAAAACTTGTCTTCGAACGCGAAGAGTATCATCGCAGTACAAAAATGGATCAGTACAAAATTCCTGTCTCACTGCAGTCCGGGCCGAACGTTGTGATGTTGAAAGTTTGCCAAAACGAACAGGATGATTCGTGGGCGCAACGCTATCAGTTTCAGCTCCGGGTTTGCGACAGCACAGGCTCAGCCATTCCTTCTTCCAACAAATCCGCTCGACGCGACAATGTGCAGGGAGCAACCCAATGAAACGTCAATTGATCTCTTCTTTCACGATTCTGCTGGCCTTTGTGGCAACATGTCACGGCGGTGACTGGCGTCAGTTTCGAGGCAACGCGGCGAACTCCGTTGCAGGCAACGAAAAGCCGCCAACGGAACTCAGTGGTGGCAGCATTGCGTGGCAGGTCGAATTGCCAGGTCGCGGAGTTGCCAGTCCGATTGCCGTCGGGCAGTCTATCATTCTGACAGCCAGTTCCGGGTACGCTCAGGATCGTTTGCACGTTCTGAGCTTCGATTCAGAAACCGGTGAGACTCAGTGGGAACGACAGTTTCAGGCAACCGGTCGCACGGCCTGTCATAACAAAATGTCGGTCGCAACACCCACGCCAGCCAGCGATGGTGAACGCATCTTTGCGTTCTATTCCAGCAACGACTTAATCTGCACGGACCTGGCTGGAAACCTGCAATGGTATCGTGGTCTTGGCTCGGAGTTCCCCAACGCCAGCAACAGCCTTGGCATGTCGTCGTCGCCCATCGTTATTGGTTCTACCGTGATTGCTCAGGTGGAAAGTGATGCGGAAGCGTTTGCCATCGGCGTTGACGCAGAATCCGGCGAAACAAAGTGGAAGATCGATCGGCCTCGCAAAGCCAATTGGACGTCACCAACAATTCTGCCAGCGTCAGGCGACAGTCCCGCTCTGGCATTGCTGCAGTCTTCCGCTGGCCTGTCTGCCGTGGATCCGGAAACGGGCACTGTTGTGTGGGATTTCAAAGAGGGAGCTTCCACAACGCCATCGTCGTCTGTTGTTGGGGGGAGCATCTTTATTCCTTCGCACGGCATCACAACTTTGAAGCCGTCTACTGATGGGAAATCGTTCGAACAACTGTGGAATTCTTCGACTTTGTCGCCGTCCACATCCAGCGCCGTTGTGATGGACGGAATGACATTTAGTGTCAATCGCAGTGGTGCTCTTTCGGCGGGTGACATTGAAACCGGAAAACGTATCTGGCAATTGCGATTGAAAGGCCCTTTCAGTGGTACGCCGGTCGCAGCCAATGGTCACCTGTTTTACTTCAATGAGAAAGGTCTGGCGTTTGTGGTAAGGCCAACTCGAGAAAAGGGGGAAATCGTTTCCGAGCTTGATCTGGCAGAAACGATTCTGGCCAGCCCGGCTGTTGCCGATAACGCTCTTTACATTCGGAGTGACGGTCACCTTTGGAAATTTGCCAAACAGTATTAGCCCACCTAGCCCACCGATAACTGGCTGATGAATGACTTGCCGTTCATTTAGAATATCGAATTTGAAATTTCAAATTTGAGATCCGAAATCCCTACAATATCACATGTCCAACCTCAACATTCCTATCGCAATCGGTATTGGGGGATTCGCCGGAGCTCTGTTGAGATTCTATGTGTCAGAGGGCGTGGCGCGAGCGAGCGGAGACGACTACCGATTTCTTGGGACAATGGCGGTCAACCTGATCGGCTGTTTCGCCATCGGTTTTCTGGTGACGTTTGCCGCTCGAACGACTTCAATTTCGCCCGTGATGCAGAAGTGTTTGATAACCGGATTGCTGGGATCACTCACAACGTTTTCGACGTTTGCTCTCGAATCACTAAATCTGATTCAGAGTGGACGTTACGGTGCCGCAATGATGGAGATCAGCGTTAATTTGTTCGTTGGGTTGCTGTTGGTGTGGGCCGGCATGTTGACGGCCGGGACGTTTGTCGCTTCCGAAACATAGCTTTCGCAGAATTGTGGATGCGTTTCAGTCCGGAAAGGACGGCATTCGGTTAGCCTCGGGCGTCAGCCCGAGGAGCAGTTTGATAACAGTACTCAAGCCCCGAAGG
Organism: uncultured Planctomycetaceae bacterium; assembly: GCA_964481505.1. Classification (GTDB taxonomy): domain Bacteria; phylum Planctomycetota; class Planctomycetia; order Planctomycetales; family Planctomycetaceae; genus Fuerstiella. The sequence goes on from CAYZYB010000116.1 coordinate 5,976, forward strand.
GGCGACATTGGCAACAGAATCGATCGCATCACCGCCGGGACACGCTGGTAGCTTCAAAGAACTCTTCGCTGTCTCGCTTCCGTTAATCATCAGCGCCGGGTCGCATTCGCTGATGAATGTCGCGGACCGCGTCATGCTGGCTGGATACAGTCCGGCGAATGCCGCTGACGGTACAGCACTGGATGTGATTGCTGCGGTGACTCCGGCTGGCATGTTGCTGTGGACCGTTGCCTGTATTCCCATTGGGACGATTCTGTACGCCAATACGTTTATCGCTCAATTCGATGGAGCCGGGAGAAAGCGGCAGCTTATGGCGTCGTTTTGGCATGCGGTTTGGCTGTCAATTATCAGCGGCTTACTGTTGATTCTGCTGCTGCCATTTTCCGGAAGTCTATTCACTTTCGCGGGGCATTCAGAAAGCGTTGTTGTTCAGGAGGTGGCGTATTTCAACACGCTTTGTGGTGGCAGCGTCTTGCTGCTGCTGTCGACGGCGCTAAGTTGTTTCTTTAGCGGGCGGCAGAAAACCAATGTTGTGATGTATGTGAATGTGATCAGCGTCGTGATCAATGTGGTGCTCGATTACGCCCTGATTTACGGACGTTGGGGACTGCCTTCCATGGGAATCACAGGCGCCGCCGTTGCGACGCTGCTGGCTCGCGCATGTGACGTGGGCATGTTCAGCTATCTAATTTGGAGAGAAGCGAAACGCGGCGATTATCCGCTTGCTTCTGCATGGAAGCTGGAACGCGGGCTGCTGAAAAAGTACTTGCGGTTCGGTGTTCCCAGTGGGCTGCACTACTTTGTCGACAATTCCGGCTTCCTGGTCTTTCTGTTGATCGTCGGCAGCTTGAATCGCGACGCCATGGCGGCGACAAATTTGGCATTCAGTGTTAATAGTCTGATCTTTGTTCCTCTACTGGGATTCGGCACAGCCGTGCAAACGCTGGTCGGTCACCATATCGGTGCCGGCTTGCCGAAAGCGGCTTCACGGACGACGTGGAATGCTGTTCGAATGAGTGTTGTTTGGACGGGCACTGCAGCTGTACTGCTGGTCTTTTTTCCAAGGCTTAGTTTGCTGCCGTTTCTGGCCTTTGCGGACGAAGCCGTTGGCGGTGCCAGCAGTATTGAGACGATTCTTCCTGTCGCCGCCGGACTGTTGAGCTTCGTGGCTGTCTATTCGATCTTTGATGCATTGGCTGTTGTATTCGCATCCGCTCTGCGCGGGGCAGGGGATACCGTCTTTCCGATGCTTGTGACGATGTTCTCAAGCTGGTTCGTTATGACACTGCCAGCCTGGCTGATTGTTCGGTCTGGCACTGCAACGATTAACCAGGTTTGGTTGACGTGTACGGCTCATATTCTACTGATGGGCACTGCGATGCTGTTGAGATTCCTGACGGGCAAGTGGAAGCTGATTAAGATCGCGTAGATATCCCGTTCGTCCGACGGCGTACCCTGTGAAATAATAACTATGACATCTCCCTATGCGGTTCTCTGGGATCTTGACCCTGAGACAATTTACTTGAATCATGGTTCCTTCGGCCCGTCGCCGATTGAAGTTCGTGCGGTCCGCGATCAGTGGTCGGCGAAACTCGAACGTCAGCCAATGAAGTTCTTCTGTCGGCAGATGGAATCGTTGCTGGAAAAGACTGCTCAGGATCTGGCAAAGTTTCTGCACACAAAGGCGGCGCGGCTGGCACTTGTTGACAACGCGACATTCGCTATGGGTGTTGCCGCGGAAAGCATCGAGCTGCAGTCGGGAGATGAAGTGGTTCTGACGGACCACGAATACGGCGCCGTTCGCAACATTTGGAATCAAAGATGTCAGCTGGCCGGCGCAAAGATCATTACGGCTCGACTGCCATTGCCGCTGGACGATCAGTCCACTGTTGAAGCCATCGAACAGACGCTTTCTGATCGCACAAAAGTGATCGTTGTCAGCCATGTCACATCCCCAACCGCCTCGATCCTGCCGGTCAAAAAGATCTGTCGACTTGCAAAGCTGCGAGGCGTTCTGACGGTGATCGACGGACCACATGCAGTCGCAATGCTGGACGTGCAGCTTGACGACATCGGCTGTGACTTCTACTGCGCCAGTTGTCACAAATGGTTGTGCGCATCGTTTGGCAGCGGATTTCTATGGGTGCATCCGCGACATCATCACAAGGTCCGCTGTCCGATTGTTAGCTGGGGAGGATCCATGTCCGGTCAACCTGCATCGTGGAAAGACCGTATCAACTGGCTTGGCACGCGAGACCCTGCGGCGCTGCTTTCGATTTCTACCGCGATCCGGTTTCTGCGAGGAATCACACTGCCGAAATTCCGCGAACACGCTCACGAACTAATCACATTTTTTCGCCGTGAAATGCTGTCGGTCGACGGCGTCGGTCCGCTGTGCACGGCGACCGAACAGGACGTCGTCAGCATGTGCGCGGTTGAGTTGCCGCAGCCGTCCGACTGGGAAGCCGGTTATCATGGCCACCCCGATCCGTTGCAGGTACATCTGCGAAACGATCACGGTATCGAAGCAATGGTCGCCGCGTGGAACGGTCGCCGGTTCCTGCGTGTCTCCGCGCACCTGTACAATTCCAAAGACGACATCGAAATGTTACTCGAAGCGGTCCAGGGTTCACCACATTTCCGGTAGTGTTGTTGCTTCGTCGACTCACCGTCATCGAATGTTCTTCGTTTTACCGATAGCCACAGGCGCACGCTCAGAGCAGCTGATTACGGCTATGGCTAACGGACGCTGATTGGTTCGAAGCGACTACAGCGCCAATTGTTCTTCCAGCAGTGTGATGAGTTCCGGAGCATCCGGCTGAGTGCCGGTGCTGAAGCGGGCGGCGACTTTGCCGTCTTTGCCGACGATGAACTTTTCGAAGTTCCAGCCAATGTTGCTGTGATCGTCTGCGCCTGATTTCAGGAAGTCGTACAGTGGAGCCTGGTCTTTGCCATTCACATCAACCTTAGCGAACATCGGAAACTTGACCGCGTATTCTCGGGAGCAGAATTGTCGGATCTGTGTGGCGTCACCTGGCTCCTGCGCGCCGAATTGATTGCACGGGAATCCCATCACGACCAATCCCTGCTTTGAGTATTTTTCGTGCATGGCCTGCAGTTGGCGGTATTGAGGCGTTGCTCCGCACTGGCTGGCAACGTTGACGACCAGCAGGACTTTGCCTTTGTATTTGGAAAGCTCAACCTCTTTGTCATCCAGAGACTTTACCTTAAATTCGTGTACTGATTCGGCTGGTTTTGCAGGGGCCACGGCTTCGCCCCTGGCTGGCTTTGCTTCGTCTTCCGCCTGCAATGTGGCAGCGGAGATAAACAGGATGGCCAGAGCCGCTGAACAGAATCGTTGCATTTTCGAGTTACTCCAGAGTTCAAATCGCCGGACAATGTGGGTGTGTGCGTCTACAATGGCACGCTCGGGGTA